>JAISNF010000091.1 GCA_031276415.1 Planctomycetaceae bacterium | reverse complement strand
TGTCCGCAGATTATTTAAAAAAATCATCTGCGTAATCTGCGGACAATCTTAAAAATAATCTGTGGTTAAATAAAGTGCTTAAAGAAAGTGGTTAAAGAAAAATCAAAATATTATTGGGGTGTGGGTACAGTTATGAAAAAATATGCTATAATTTTTTACCAAGATTGCCTATTTTCCAAAAAATCCAAAAAGTTTTTATTGCATTGCAATAGTTTAGGCAATATTTTAATCAACTTAATCAATACTTTTTATTTTTTTAACCTATCTCCCCCAAATTGTCATGAAAATTATTATGAACCAATTTCTGTCAAAGACTTATTTTTTAGCCCTTTTAGGAATGTTGATTTTTTCTGCCGGAGTTATTCAAGTTAATGCTCAGGAAGTTAAACCGGTAAAAGCGGATGCAACTGTTATAACAGTTAGCAGTTCAACCGTTAAGAAAGATGATCGTCCTAAACCTATTAAAGAAGTTCTTCCCGATGCTCAAAAAATTGACGGACTTATTACGTTGTACCGTAAAAAAGAGAAGTTGTACGCTGAGATTAAAAGTTCCAATCTTAACACGGATTATTTGATTGCGATTGCGATTGCCAAAGGTTCGGGTTGGAATGCGATTGGCGGTTACACGCTTCAAGATTCTGATGAAGATTGGCTCTGGCAATTCCGAAAAGTCAATGAATCAATTCAGATTGTTCGGCGTAATATTCGTTTCAAAGCCGATTCGGGAACACCGGAAGCCAAAGCGGTTGAAGTTGCCTATTCTGACAGTATTCTTTACAGTTTGCCGATTCTTGCTACTGGTGATGGCGGCGGCGATGTTATTGATATGGCGTCGGTTTTCATGTCTGATCTTCCCAAACTTGGGCGGGATATTGGCGGTTCGTTTGCTCGCGACCGTTCCACTTGGGGAGAAGTTAAAGGATTTCCGAACAATATTGAATTTCGGGTTGTTGCGACTTATTCTGTTTATCATTCTTATTCCGCTTCTTACGATTCGCCGGACGCAAGCAGTGTTGGAGTTACGATTCATTATTCGGTCAGCAAACTTCCTTCAACCGGTTATACTTCACGTTTGGCAGATAATCGAATCGGTTATTTCACCACAACACATAAAAATTTTTCCCGCAACGAAAAAGACGAACATCTTGTACGTTATATTAACCGTTGGAATATTCAGAAAGCGGATGCGTCCGCAACTCTTTCACCTCCCAAAAAACCAATTGTCTTTTGGATTGAAAAAACCGTTCCCTTTAAATATCGTCACGCTGTCCGCGAAGGAATTTTGGAATGGAATAAAGCATTTGAAAAAATCGGTGTTGTCAATGCGATTGAAGTTCGTCAACAATCCGATTCCGATCATTGGGACGCGGAAGATATTAATTATAACACAATTCGATGGATCACATCCGATGCCAAATTCGCAATGGGACCGAGCCATGTGAATCCTCTTACCGGTGAAATTCTTGATGCGGATATTATTATTGATGCCGGTTTTATTGATCATTGGAAAGACCGGTTTGATCATTTTATTGCTGATTTAATTCCGCCGGAATCGGATAAAAAAAACGATATTGCTTCCATTTTCCGGCAACGCCAAAAAGAACGTGAAAACGCCAAAAATACTGTTTCGCATTGCGGGTTGAACGGTTGTTTCTGTAACGATGCCCAAAATAAGGCAACACAAATTGCGTTGGCATCTCTTGCCGTTTCACTAATTGATGAAGATACTGATGACGCCGCAGACGCGGAAAAAGAGGAAGAAACGGATAAAGAAAAAGAAGATAATAAAAATGACGAAAAATCCGATGAAAAAACGGACGATAAATCAGGTGATAAATCGGACGATAAATCGGACGAAACAAAAGATTCCGAAAAAAAGGACGGTGAAAAAAAGGAAGAAAAAGAGTCTGATAAAAAGTCTGATAAAGACGACAAAAAATCGGACAAAAAAGATGCTGAAAAGGACGGTAATAAAAAGGACAGTAATAAAGACGACTCTGAAAAAGAAAACGAAAAGAAAGAAAATAGCGATACAAAAAAAGAAGAGAAAAAGGACGGAAAAAAAGATACGAAAAAGTTGTCCAAACAAGAACAAGAAAAGGCAATGGCTGAAAAATTGGAACGGATTATTCTTGCCGGAGTGAAGGATTTGGTGATGCATGAAGTTGGTCACACGCTTGGATTACGGCATAATTTTAAGGCGAGTAGTTGGTTGACGTTGGAGGAAATCAACAAGCCGGATCGTTCAAAAGAATTTGGAATTGCCGGTTCGGTGATGGATTATTTACCGATTAACGTTGCGCCGAAGGGACAACCGCAAGGCGATTATTTCATGTCAACATTGGGACCGTACGATTATCTTGCGATTGAATACGGTTACAAAATTATTTCCGGCGGAACAGACGGAGAATTGAAGGAACTTCAAAAGATTGCGGCACGTCAGGCGGAAAGCGGTCGGAATTTTGCGACTGACGAAGATATTATCGCAACAGATACCGATCCGCTCACTTCAACACGCGATCTTGGTTCCAATCCGTTGGATTACGCTAAAACCGCAACGGAGCGGTATGAAAAATTGTTACCGGAATTGCTTGATCGTGCGGTCAAGGAAGGTAATAGTTACAAAGATGCGGGGCGTTTTTTCAGGTTATTGATATTTGATCGTGCAAGTGCAAATTATGTGTTATCGCGAAATATTGCCGGACTTTATGTGAATCGTGATTATCGTGGTGATCCGAATGGACGTCCGCCCATTCAGGTTGTGGACGCCAAAACACAACGTGATTCGTTGGATTATATTTGTAAAACGATATTTGCTGCCAACTCGTTTAAGGTTCCGTATGATGTGTACAATCAGTTTGGCGAAGAAAAATGGTTGCATTGGAATTACGAAATTTATGGTTCACAAACATGGACATTGAGTGAACTGATTCTGTTGGTTCGCCGTTATATTTTGTCTCAATTACTTGATCCGCAGACGCTGAAACGATTGGAAGAAACGCAACTTCGTGTTGCGGAAGGCGGCGATGTTTATACGGTTGACGAATTATTCGCAACGCTAACCGATACGATTTTCAAGGAATTGGAAACGATCAAGGAAGGCGAGTTTACGTCGCGAAAACCGGCAATCGGATTGTTACAGCGAATGTTACAAAATTATTATTTTGATATTTTATCTTTATATTCGTTGGGCGAATTACCGCCGTTATCGAGTCAGGCGATTGCGCGTCAACAATTGACGAGTTTATCGTCAAACATTCAGGTGCTGCTTACCGGAAAGGCAAAACTGGATACGGCAACACGGACACATCTTTTGTCGTTACAGGAACGTATTCGCAAAGTCCTGGACGCCAACCTCATCCGATTCTATCCGTAATAACAATACAAATATTCCCAACTATTACTTTGAAAATACGAAACAACAAAATATACAATTTTTTTGTTTTAATTTTGTTTTAATTTAATTTTCGTTGTTGTATATTTTTAAAATTCATCTGCGATTATACTCATTACACTTTAAAATTCGGTTTTATAAGAATAGAATTTTTGTGTCTTTTATTTAAAAATCCTGTAAATTCTGTTAATCCTGTCGAAATTTGTTGATTTTGTTCAAAAAC
>JAISNF010000640.1 GCA_031276415.1 Planctomycetaceae bacterium | reverse complement strand
AAACCGGCTGCGCCGTAACGTTTTGCTAATGGAGACCACATCGTTTTTTCTTCTTTAAAGGTTGTTTGAAGTTGTTGTTTAAATTGTTGTTCACCTTTTTGCGTCAAATGATGATTACTATCAAAAACATAACTCGCAAAAAGACGGGCAAATTTTCGACATTCAGGATCATCCGTATAAGGTTTCAACTCTTCCAATAATTCCTCTTCACACAAAATCTCATCAAGATTTTTGCTCATTATCACCTGCATAATTCGTAACGAAGCATAAAGTTCCGGCACATTCGGATCATGCGGTAATTCCGTTTTATCTTTTGACGATAAATCGAAAAGGATTCCTTTTTGTTTGAGAATAAACTCTTCAGTTCCTGTAATTTTCTCAAATTCATCCGAAAATTCAACCGAACCGGTATAAATTCCATCGCCATGATGAAATATCACCAAAATTATCGGTGAAAGTTTAAATTCTTTATTGTAAATTTTCTTCTTTTTCGCAGCAGCAATCTCGCCATTGATAATTTGTGTCTCATAATTAAACAATTGGGACATTGTATGCGATTCGTCGTAACTTTTGTGTTCGATAATAATATAATTTTGACACACTTTTTGCGGTCATTTTTGAGCGGAATTTCATAAATCATGTCAGAGCGAAATTCTTTGAAATTTTCATCCCGAAAACGCCGAACCGAAATTTTTAGGTTGGGAATATCCAGTTGATTTTGTAATGTTATTGGCAACAAAAATATCAGAAACGCACAAGCAATTTTTTTGAGTTGAAAAACCAACTCAAAGAATATATCATGAGTTACCAATGTTGTTGCGAATTGTTCTTCGATTGGTTTGTCCCAAGTCGGAAATGTTTCCGGCATCTCTGGAGAAACCGCATTTTGATCATTGAGAAGCATATCGAGCCTTATGTTTTTCTTGGCAATTTTGTAATTATTCGTGTATTTGTGGAATTTTCGTTGATATTTTTTATTTTAATCGTTTTCAATCACAAATTTTATTTCCACAGGACAAGTTGTTTTCAAACTATTTCAATTTCAATGTTTATGTAATATAGCATTATTTTGATGAAAAAGAATTGTTTCGGCAAAAGTTAAATCGGTTTGAGTTGTAATTTTTATATTGGATCGAGCCGCAGGAACTACCGAAACAGCATAACCGATATTTTCAACAAGTTGCGCATCATCCGTCGGCTCAATACCTCCCCGATTTTTATAAGCATTAAGAAGAATATCGCGCCGAAAAACTTGTGGCGTTTGTGCTTCCCAAAGATTTTCCCGATTTACAGTTTCAACAATTTGTCCATCGTAAACTCGTTTAAGAGTTCCAACGATTGGAGTGGCGAGCATTGCCGCACCGTCAATTTTTGCCTGACGAAAAACCGCATTAATTTCCGCTTTTGAAACACAAGGTCTCGCCGCATCGTGAATCGCTATAAAATCAACATCCCGCCGAACCACCGCCAACCCGTTTTGAACAGAATCCGCACGCTCTTTGCCGCCGGCAATAACCAAAAGAAACATCCGATCAATCTCATTTGTATAAAATCGAAAAAACCAAGTCAAATCGTCTGGAGAAATAACAATAATCAATTGCACAACATCTTCCCGTTCATAAAATTTTTCAGCACTGTGCAACCAAATAGGTTTTCGATTAAGCGACGCAAATGTTTTTTTGACCATTGGTTTATCGGAATTTGTTTCGATAAATCGCCGGCTTTTTCCGGCAGCAACAATAATTACTGAAAAACGTCCCGATTCTTGTTCATTATTTGTAGCCATAGTTTTCCTGATTAACCAATTTGTATTATGTGGATAGTTGCCGGATGTGGAATAGTGAATAGTGTCGTATTCGGATTATAAACGTTGTGGTAATAATTCCGCCTGCGACACTTTCCACTACAAATCAGCACTCAACTAACTAACTCCATTCGTGAACCGATTAAACTTCCGATTTTTTTACAATCCAAAACTTCCAAAGCCAATGCCTCATGGAGTTCCAGAATGGTGTCCCAATCCGCTTCGGTATCGAATGTAAAACGAATATTGTTTTGTCGATCCAGACCGGCGGGAACAGGAAGTAGTTCAACTTTGAATTTTTTCTGGTTGTCAAGAAAAAACGTACCCGGAAGTTGACGATGAATTTGATCATCTATTCTTGTTGCGATTTTTCGGATGGTTTGGGAACGGTACCATTCAGGAAACAAACCATAAGGTCTTCCAGCAGAAAAAATTTCATTAGTGAACTGATAAGCGGCATAATCACAGTTTGGTTCTAGTTCGGCGGTGCGAACCAGTTGATCAACAAGTGTTGGATCAAGAAAAGGCCAATCCGCTCCGATAAATACACAAGCATCTGCCGGAAAATGTTCGAGAGTTTGCTGGAGCAACGACAATGTATCCCGTGACGAGGACGAAAAAACCGGAACATCAATCGGGGTTAATTGACGAACCGTTTCACCGTCGGCACCTTCTTCGGCTAATACAACGACTCCGTTGAGCAGTTCACAATCTGTCATTTGGCGAACGACCCATTCCAATACAGACTTTCCTTCCAGCCGTCTTGCGATATGGCGGCGTTGTTTTTCTGTCAAAAGTGTACCCTTGACAATCCCAATTGTTTTAAACATAACTCATTCCTTTCGAGTTTTTAAATGGGGGAACTAATGAACTAATAAAATATATCCAAAATGGATTTGTAGCCGACTGGTGTATTTGTTCTCTATTATACAACTAATTAACACTGAATCAAACATTGTCCCGAATAAAAATAAGTCAAAAAAAATATTTTTTCAGTTTTTTAGAAAAATCAGAATTATCGTACCAACACAAAATTTTGTAAGAGAATTTTACAGAGAGATTTTTGTTTGTCGTGTTTACTGGTATTTTTACAAAGAACGGCAATCGGTTTTTTGCCGAAAGGTTGTTTGAATCCGATGGTTGTAACGGTTGATGTTGTTTCGGCGAAAAGTTGCCGATCTCTTGATTTTCTGCCACAACCGGTTTATAAATCTGGTGTTTACGCTGGTGTTTACAAAAATTCCGCTGAATAATTACAAATTTATTTTTATTAACCACAGAGGACACAGAGAACGCAGAGGAATTTTTAATTGGAATCGAAACATTATTTAATGGCAACGTCTAAAAATCCACTTTTTTAGACGAAAAATATTTACAAGTCCTTATTTTTAAGGATGTGATTTTTTAAAACAATGTTTTTAGAAGTTTCCTAATATTATCATTGATTTTTGATCTAAAATAATTTTTAAAAAATTTCCTCTCTGTGAACTCTGTGTTCTCTGTGGTTAAATAATCTGTGCTTAAATAAAAAGCCGGCTATTAGAAGTTACCTGAAACATTTTATTTGAAACTGAAAATCATTTTGTAAGGAGGATTTCCGATGATTCGTAACATGTTTATTTTTGTTGTTTTAGTGGCGGTATTGGTTTGGTCTTCGGAGTTGTTTGCGCAGCAATACGGAAGAACAACACAATGGGGCAACGGAACACGAACACAATTTTACAATTCCAATGGTTCACTTGGTGAAAAAGCAACGACTTCATCTTGGGGCAATGGAACACGAACACAATTTTATAATTCCAATGGTTCACTTGGCGGAAAGGCAACAACTTCGTCTTGGGGCAATGGAACACGAACACAATTTTACAATTCCAATGGTTCACTCAACGGAAAGGCAACGACTTCATCTTGGGGCAATGGAACGCGAACACAATTTTACAATTCCAATGGTTCACTTGGTGGAAAAGCAATAACTTCATCTTGGGGCAATGGAACACGAACACAATTTTATAATTCCAATGGTTCACTCAGCGGAAAGGCAACAACTTCATCTTGGGGCAATGGAACACGAACACAGTTTCAAAATTTCAACAATTCTTCCGGCAGAAATACCATCGATAAATAAAAATCGGCTTTTTATTTAAGTACAGATTATTTTTAAAACCGTCCGCAGATGACGCAGATAATCGCAGATAATTTTAAAAAACATCTGCGACAATCCGCGTCATCTGCGGACAACGTTTCTTGGCAGTAAAAAAATAAAATCAATAATAAATTTTTAGAGATGTTCGTTAGTTATTATTGCCGTTGTTAGTGTCGTTGTCGTTGTTAGTGTCGTTGTTGTTTCCGGTTTTTCCGCAACTATAAAGAGATTGCCGCCCGGTAACAAGAATGAGAATAAACCGGAAAATGGAGTCAACATGTTTAGAATTTTAAGTTGTACTTTTCCGATTTTGGAACGATGAAATAAAACTCCGTTCAATAACCATGAAAAATAAGCAGCCACATGAAAACTTCGGCATTGCACAATACGAAAACCGGCTTCCCGACAAAGTTGACTCAACCCACGCTTCGTATAACGCCGCCGATAACCAAGTGCTCGGTCAAGTTCACAAAATAACCAAGCGTGTTGCGGAACAACCAGAATGACTTTGCCGCCCGGACGAATTGTTTTGTAAATCCGTTGCAATGTTGCAATTTCATTTTCCGTCTTCTGGAGACCGTGAATGTACAACACCGAATCAAATTCATTTTCAAATAACATTTCACCAAAATCAGCATCGGCATCAGCATTAGGATCAAAATGCACCACCGTAACAACAGCGTTACCGTCAAAAAGATTTTCAAGAAACCGAACACATTCCTCACGGTAATCAGAAACGACAAGTTTTTCACGTTGCGGCAGAAGACGTGAAACAAGACCGGTATGGCTTTCCAGTTCAAGAATTTTATTGCCCAAATAAGGCAACGAACAACGAACAATATGATGATAATAACGCCGAAGATTGTCCGGTGAATTTTGAACCTGAAGGATGTCCGATTCCTTTGCGTAATCGTCAAGAAACCAATATTTTAAAATCGTCCAGATCGCACTGATGCCGTCTTTCCAACTGATTTTTTTACCTTCGCTGTAATTTCGCCCGTGATAACTAATCGGAACCTCGTAAACACTAAACCGGCGTTTGGCAATTTTAACCGTAATTTCCGGCTCAATTCCAAAACGGTTTGAACGAAGCGGAATAGATTTTAAAACTTGTCCGCGAAACGCTTTGTAACATGTTTCCATATCGGTTAAATCAAGACCGGTTACTAAATTTGAAAGAAATGTCAATAAATAGTTTCCGATTTTGTGATGATAAAACAGCACTTTCCGCATTTCACGACTAGCAAATCGGGAACCGTAAACAACATCAGCGTAACCCTCCAGCAACGGTTTAAGAACAAGATGATATTCGTTAGGATCATATTCCAAATCGGCGTCCTGAATAATTGCAAAATCGCCGTTCATTTCTTCAATTGCCCGTCGAATTGCTGCGCCTTTACCTTGATTCGTCGGCTGCTCAAACGCCCGAATCATTGGATAACGCTCACAAAGTTTCAGTATAACTTCTGAAGTTCGATCATTTGAAGCATCGTTGACAATGATAATTTCCTTTTCCAAACCTTCTGGAAGCCAAGCAGCAACAACTCGTTCCACAAGACGCTCCAAATACGCCTGCTCGTTATAAACCGGAATCAAAATCGAAAGTATTGACATTGAACAATAAATTAATCGGAAACTTCTAAAAAATTTGTATTTCAGTAAATTATACTTCACTTCGTCATAAATAGATACTTTTACTTTTTTTAATTTGTTTACGATTAACCCGATAACCCGAAAGAGAATTTATTTAACCACAGAGAGCACAGAGTTCACAGAGAAGAATTTTTAAACAATTATTTTAGATCAAAAGCCAATTATAAAATTAAATAACGTTTTAATTCCAATTCAAAATTTCCTCTGTGCTCTTTGTGTCCTCTGTGGTTAACAAATAAAATGTGGTTAATAAAATAAATTTGTGGTTTTTAGAAATTCCCATTGACTTATTCGGTAAAAATAACGATGATTTCTCTGATTTTTTAAAAGGGAAATTAGAGAATTTTTTGGTTTGTAAACTAAGCGGATTCATATAGGTACTTCTAAAAACTCAAATTTACTTTTTAAAACCACAGAGAGCGCAGAGAAGAAATTTTTAAAAATTTATTTTAGATCAAAAGTCAATGATAATATTAGGGAACTTCTAAAAACATTGTTTTTAAAAAATCACATCCTTAAAAATAAGGACTTGTAAATAT
>JAISNF010000544.1 GCA_031276415.1 Planctomycetaceae bacterium | reverse complement strand
AACAAGATAATTGTTAGGAACGATTTATGCAGCAAAAAACGATCATAAGGGTTGCGGTTCCTGAAGATGCGGGGTTGGTATTACAATTTATTCGGGAACTTGCGGAGTATGAACATCTTTTGGAAACGGTGTTTATAACGCAGGAGATTTTGTACGAATGGATTTCTTCGCATCGGGTTGAGGTATTACTTGCGGAGTATGACGGGGAAGCGGTTGGTTTTGCTTTGTACTATTTTACGTATTCAACATTTCGTGGTCAGTCGGGAATTTACATTGAAGACCTTTTTGTACGTCCGCAATTTCGGGGGCTTGGTATTGGAACGCGGTTTTTTTATGAATTAGCGAAGATTGCTCGGTTACGTGGTTGTTTTCGTTTGGATTGGATGGTTCTTGACTGGAATATCAACAGTATTGCGTTTTACAAAAAACTTGGCGGTCATCCTGTTGAAAACTGGACAACTTTTCGTCTGGACGGCGAACCTCTCAAACTCCTCGCCGAAAAATAAAATCAATAATTATAAGGCAATGACTGGACAACTCTTTATGTTTTGTGGACAATGAAATTTATTCGGTAGGTTTATTCGCAGATTTATTCGGGTAAATAACCGTATCATTGAATAATTATTGAAATAATTTATGACGAAACATATTTTTATTACCGGCGGTGTTGTTAGTTCGCTTGGTAAAGGGCTTACAGCAGCATCACTCGGAATGTTGCTTGAAGCGCGCGGATTGTCTATCCGAATGCAAAAACTTGATCCGTATCTAAATATTGATCCGGGAACAATGAGTCCGTATCAACACGGCGAAGTGTATGTTCTTGACGACGGAGCCGAAACTGATCTTGATCTCGGACATTACGAACGTTTCACCAGCGGACCTCTCTCAAAAAACAGCAGTTGGACAACCGGCAAAATTTACCGGAACGTCTTGAGACGTGAACGAAAAGGAAAATATCTCGGCAAAACGGTTCAGGTTGTTCCGCATATCACAAATGAAATTAAACGCGCTATCCGAAGTTTGCGAAACCGTAATGTCGATGTTGTTTTAACAGAAATCGGCGGGACAATCGGCGATATTGAAAGTTTGCCGTTTTTGGAAGCAATTCGTCAATTCGCATTGGACACCGGACGCGAAAACTGTTTGTTCGTACATCTGACGTTAATTCCTTATTTAAAATCTTCCAAAGAACTTAAAACAAAACCAACTCAACATTCGGTCAGCCGATTGCGTCAAATTGGTATTCAACCGGATATTTTGGTTTGCCGGACAGAACTCCCCATCAGTAATACGGAACGCGATAAAATCGGTTTGTTTTGTAATCTGGAAAGCCGGAATGTTATTGAGGAAAAAGATGCGGACTTTTCAATTTATGAAGTTCCTGTTACACTTCAACAACAAGGTTTTGACCAACGCGTGGTCGAGTTTTTCTGGCGAAATCTGGAATATCGTAATCCGCCGGATTTAACCGCATGGTTGGATATTTTGGATCGGCTTCGTCATCCGTTGCACGAAGTAACCATTGCTGTTGTCGGTAAATACGCCAAACACAAAGATGCTTATAAATCAATTTATGAATCTCTTGATCATGCGGGTATTAAAAATCGTGTGAATGTGCGGGTTCGCGGTATTCCGAGTGATGAACTCAATTTAAGCCAGTTAGAAAATATCAACGGAATTTTGGTTCCCGGCGGATTTGGTGATCGCGGAGTGGAAGGAAAAATTGAAGCGGTGCGGTTTGCGCGGGAACAAAAAATTCCGTTTTTCGGAATTTGTCTCGGAATGCAATGTGCGGTGATTGAATTTTCGCGAAACAAGGTCGGTTTTCACAAAGCCAATTCAACCGAATTTGATCCGGCAACTCCGTATCCGGTCATTACGCTCATGGACGCACAGCGAAATGTTACGGATAAAGGCGGAACGATGAGGTTGGGAGCGCAGCCGACTATTTTGAGTTCGGCAAGTCAGGCGTTTCGGTGTTACGGCAACACAAATATTTCAGAACGGCATCGGCATCGTTTTGAATTTAACAATACTTATCGGGAACAAATGCAAAAGAACGGTTTGCTCATTGCCGGAACAAGTCCGGACGGTAAATTGGTGGAGGTGATTGAGTTACCGGATCATCCTTGGTTTGTCGGTGTTCAATATCATCCCGAATTTAAATCACAACCAACCAAGCCGCATCCTTTGTTTGACGGTTTTATCGCCGCCGCTGTTCAACAGCATGGAAAAACAAAATAATCTAATAATAATCTAACAATAATCTAAATAATAAAACAATAAAACCGATTAGTGAGGTTTCCTGATATGAAAGAATTTCCTTCACCTATTGAAATATTTTGCTATCGCCAAACGATTCAATGGTTACTTGTATCGGTTATTTTATTACCGATTGGAATGATATTTCTTTTTACGTTTGGGCGTTTTTTTGCGATGTTTGGTGATTTGGTTGCCGCAACAATTTTTGATTGGTTGGCGTTGGGACTAGGTTTTTTCTGGTTCCTTTCGCTTGTTTCTCTACTGATGTGTGTTGCTCTGCAACTGTTGAAAAATAACAATAACGACGAGTAAAAAAATTTTCGTCCGCAGATGAATTTTTAGTTAATAGTTAGTAGTGAATAGTGAATAGTTCGCAAGCGGAATTATAACCACAACGTCAATAATTCCGCATTGCGAACACTATTCACTACTAACTATTCACTACTAACTAAAAACTAATCTGCGGACGCATTTCTTTTTCATAGACAGTTACGATTTCGTATCAATCCGTGTTGGTTGAATTATTCGATTCGTACTGTAATTGTTTCCATTGGATTTAATTTTGGTTTGTCTTGTAATTCAAATTTCTCTTCAAAAGGATTGGAACGATAAACGGACTTGTACGGAATTACCGGCGTGATTTTTGTTTCCTGAACTTGTTGTGTCGGATTGAATAATCGAACTAACAACGCCCCACTGCCATCTCGTACCGGTTTTACACTGGTCGTAATCACATTGCCTTCGTTTTCGAGTTTCAGAAATTCTGCGTTTTGAATTTCTGAGTTCTGATGTTCGGAATTGACCGTTAAATAATCGGCGTTCAATTGCAAAATCGGTTGATGAACCTGCCGCGCAAAACGTTGAGCAATAGCATTGTCGAATGTCGCTTTGACGTAGGGCCAAACCCAATATTCAAACGATAATTGACCGTTTTGTCCCGCTTTATAATTTGTTTCCCAATGGTTGTTACAAACCCAACTGTAAAGCGTACCATTGGGTTGTCCGGCTTCAAAATTTTTGCGCCAATATTTCAATCCCCACGCTTCTGTGAATAGAATCGGTGTAAACTGAATCATATTGGCGTCAATCGTTACCCAATTAACGCCGCAATTTTCGTTCGCCAATGTACAATAACGTTGCACGCAATAAAAATTCCGGTTCGCACCGGGAATTTGATCTTTTTCAACTTCGACCAACGCCCACGCCGTATCAATATACCATTTACCGTTTGGAATATTGAACGGAAAACCAAAAAAAGTTCCTTCCGGTTTTCGTTCCATTTTTTTATCGAGAACATTTTCGATACGAACTTTTTCGTTATCTTCAAAGATTGTGATTTGCCGTTTCAACGACTTGGCATTGGGAACTCCGTTGTTGATTTCGACAAGCACCGACGCAACAAGCGGACCCGCCGCAAGAACTGTAAACTGAACTGCTTGCGGTTGGTTTGGTCGTTCACGGTTTTCGGCGGCGTTACGTCCGATAATGTACAGATAATCATCAAGCCCGCGATTACCGTCCGAACCAACATCAACAAATTCGTGCGCACTGCCCGGAATTTTGAGTGATTTAATTGTTCCGAATTTTTTGTCGATAGTCAAATGAATTCGCCGGCTTCGCATTTCGCCGGTTTCGGCGTTGACATGAAACGAACCGGTTTTATCAAAAGTTATTGTTTCATCCGGTTCAACTTCGAGAAATCCCAAAGCAGGAATATTCGGAGCGGAAACACCGCGCGATAAATCAGCATACATCGAACAAGTATTTTTCCCGTCGGGATCGGCGATATATTGCACAGGAATTTGTTTCCCGTCCTTTGTTTTGAAGACCCGCAATGTTTGCGTTCCTTCAAAATCTTTTGCCGTTTTGCCGATGTAACAAATTCCGTCACGTTTTCGGCTAAGCGTGTTCACCCACAGCGTTTTTGTTTTAACGGCAGGTTTTGTTGTATTATTGTTTGCGATATTATTGTTCGTGACATTGTTTTCTGTAACATCTTTCAATTTTGTAACACGTTGAATGAGATTATCGGTTTGGCGTGAACCGCGTCGGGCGTATTCTTGTTTGTAAGCATCTTGTGTTGTAACGAAATCGCTGTCCGGTTCGCTAATACTGTTATGCGCACCCCAAGTGTGTTCGTCGTACATAATTAAATCAGTCCATGCTGCATCGAAATCAGTTTTCGGATAATTTTTCGGGTTGAACATTGCCCAAAGAGTTCCGGCTTGTATTAAGCGTTCTTTGGCGCGGCGGTTGATGGCGGTTGCTTCGCTGGTGCTTGCGGAACCGTCTTCCCAATACGGAGTGTAATCACCGCGAACAACCGGCAATTTATCACCGTAACGTTTTTCAAATTCTTTCATAAAATCGCTGTTCCGCGAAAGAATCAATTTCGGATAAACGTACTTTTCGTTCCATTCTTTGACCGCATCGGAAACAGCACGGTTAGGACGACCATTGTCTCCGTCAATTCCGTACCGTAACGGAATTAAATCGTAAAGATATGTTCGCGGCTCTTCCGAATGAGCAAGCCAATCTTTACCGTCGAGAATGTTGAAAATTTCCGCATCAGAAATGCGGTGTCCCAGCGAATTACGGAAAAATTGGTGATAACCGGTATCCGCCAGATAACACAAAACTCGTTCTTTACCGGACGGCGAAACCCACCAAAACGGTTTTTCGCCCCAATAATAAAGCCGTCCGACACGATGTCCCGCATTCGGTCCCATAGACATATATTTGATTCCGTTTTGAGCCATTGCCGTAACAAGTCCCCACGTGTAACCCGGAACATCCGTTTGCATCACCGAATCCAATTCAATTCCGTTTTCACGGCAAAATCGTACAGCATCACCGAACAGTTCAAAAAGTTCTTCATCGTTGTACATTCCGGTCATTGCCTGAGCATACATTCCGTCAATATGCAAATCACGATTCTTTGCCGCTTTGATAAACGCCGCTTTTTCTTCGCCGGTTGCTTCTTTCAGAAATTGATCAACCGCCCACATTCCTTCGGGATGAAAACGAAATTTCGCTTCATCGGGATAATTTTTTGTTTCGTCAATATATTTCAAAGCATTTTTAAGCGATTGTACCTGACGTTCCAAAACTTCCACTTGCGTATGCGTGTAACCAATATCAAGATGTGTTTGGTGAATAAGATGGATTTCCCATTTTCGTTCAGCAGGAATTAACGTTTCTTTGGTAATCGCTTTCGGCGTTTTCAATTCAGCCCGTACATTGAGCGGTTTCAGGCAATCTTTTTCCGTTACAGGCAAGAAAATTTCCGCATTAGTAAAATTCTTTTCAGGATCAAGAGTAATTCGGAGTTGTTTTTCTTCTCCGTTTTTCGGCTGATACATCACAACAAGGTCTGTTGTCCGGCTTAAAAATTCGCCTTGATAATCAAGATTGATTTTCCGTGCGGGTAAATTGTCGTTTGGATTTTTGAAAATTCCGCGAACCGGTGCAATGTTTATCGTTTCGATTTTTCCGATTCGTGTTTGTAATTTCAGAAAATCGTAAATAAACCATGAACCTTTTACGCTGGTAATTGTAAGGACATTTCCGGTTTTTTTGATGTCGGATTTTATAAATGCAACAGAATAATTTCCGGCTGGTGTTGATTTCGGGTCAGTGAGTGAATTATCGTTTTTTGCGTTGGGTGAAGTTGTCAAGATTTTTTTCTTGCCGTTTAAACTAATCTCAAAAACCGTCGGGCTGGCGTAATGTCCCCAACCTTTGACAATCAATTCATACACAATATTATTTTCAATACCGGTTATATTTTCTGCAACATTTTCCGGCAAATCGAATTGAATTGAGTAAGTATAATTTTTGTTCCCTGCCCAAACGTCAACGGGACCGGGGTGAATGTACGGAAAATCTTTTTTTGTATCGAATTTTCCGGTTTGAATATTCACGTCTTGCGGAAAGAGTTTTGGGACATCTTCATGTTTTCCTGCGGCAGCAAATTCAGCGAAATTGCCGTCGTCAACACCGATTGTCCAAATATCCGTTGCCGATACGGTTGACATTCCTGTTAAAAGCAACAGTAATGCGAATACCAAAAAAAGTTTAATTGGTTTCATAATAGTTTCAATCTCCTGTTATAAAAAGGAAGTGTTTGAAGTGTTTGAAGTGTTTGAAAAGGGGAAAGCCGTCATTTCCCTTCGCAAGTAATTCATTATTATTCAGACGACATGATAAAAGTCAAGCGTTTCAATAAATTTTATTTATCCATACAAAAATAGTTACAACATAATACTTCGGGGCGTAGGAAACAACACAAATTATCATCCTTAATCTAATTCGCTGTCGGCGAGTACGCCGACCAACATTTCAGGCGAAATGTTGAACTACCTTTTGAGTTTGGAATCATAAGGTAGGCAACCTTTCGCCGAAAGGTTGCGCCGGTTGATGTTGTTTCCGTTTCCGTCCGAAAACAGGGTTCCCTGTCGGCGAGTACGCCGACTATCGTAAATATATCTAATTAGGGTAATTCAACAACTT
>JAISNF010000472.1 GCA_031276415.1 Planctomycetaceae bacterium | reverse complement strand
TCTAAAAAGCCGTTTTTTGATTTAACCACAACAAAATACGTCCGCAGATTATTTTTTGATGATACGAAACAACAAAATTACAAAAATTTTTAACTTTATTTTTATTTCATATTTTCGTTATTTTATATTTTAAAATCATCTGCGATCATCTGCGTAATCTGCGGACAATTTTATTTTTCCTTTCTGTGTTCTCTGTGGTTAAATATATTAGAAGATTTCCCAAATTATCAGTTATGTCAAAGTCAAAGAAGAAGGCAATTTTTAATCAATGTCCTTGTGTTGGAGCCACGTTGGATAAATTGATTCAACCGGCGTTATTAGCGATTTTGTCTGAAGGTCCTTTGCATGGTTATGAATTAGCGCGGCGGATTGGAGAGATTCCGGATTTTCTCAATGAAGCGCCGGATGTTTCGGGAGTTTACCGGATGTTGAAGACGCTTGAATCGCGTGGAATGGTTGTTTCCGGTTGGGACATTTCCGACAAAGGGCGTGCCAAAAATCTTTTTACTATTACCGACAACGGGCGTCTTTGTCTTAAAAACTGGTATCAAACTCTTCAAAATTACAAAAAAAACATTGATTCCCTTCTCAAAACAACCGGCAATGCCATCAAACGTTCACCGCAAAAATAATTTGGGGAACTCTAAAAATTATCTGCGATAATCTGCGTCCTCTGCGGACTCCTTTCTGATGTTAAAAATAAAATAGACAGTTACCATCAACAATTTCGCCCTGAAAGGGCAACATACGAATAGTTAATAGTTAGTAGTGAATAGTGAATAGTTGTGGATTAAAAATGTTGTAACCGTTCACGGCTAAATTTATAACTATTCCGTAGAATTGCCTCAATGGTTTCGTGTTCATCTTCGATAACCTCATTTCAACCTAATTTTCCTAACAAAACAACCTCAGTAGCCAAATGAAGATAACACATAACAACCTCATTATCTCATTTATTATGAATATTTTTTAATGAGGTAATGAGGTTTGATTTTGTGTTACTTTTTGCTACTGAGGTTGTTTTGTTTGGAAAAATTAGGTAAAAATAAGGTTTGTTGAAACAATGACAATACGTTTTCGCAAATTCCATTGAATCGTTACAAATAAAAAATACCAACTTTTTTTGTACCCGTTCACGGAGATTCGTTTAACAAGTTGCCATAATGAAAAAATCAATCTTAACCCCGTGAATGATTACAAAAAAAGTATAATCGTTAAAAGAAGCATAGTCGGGAAAATTTGAAAAAAAAAATTCAAATTTTTAACCCCGTGTTATGGTAATTTGAATTAGCGTAAATTATAATGGTAAAACGATTGAAAGAAGATTTAAAGAAATTTTTTAAGATACACTCCAATTTTCAATTTTTTCAAATTATTTGTTCTTTGAAAATCCTCCGAGTGTTTGGTCTTCGGCAAGAAAAAAGTTTCAAAAAAGAATTTTTTTGACTTTAATGACCGTGTTGAACCGCTTAATTATAATTCTTTTTGATTCCTTCTTTTATTGTATCGCCTATTGTGTTACCCTTTTGAAAATCATTAAAATCCTTACAATTCCCCAAAAATTAGGAGTAAAATGCCATGTTGAACAAATTCAAAATAGGAAAAAAATTGTTTGCCGGATTTTTGTTTGTTTTGTTGTTGTTATTATTAGTTGCCGTTTGCGGTTATTGGGGTTTGTCACGCAGTGCCGACACCACAAACGATGTCATTGATGTTGGAAACATTCAATCCCAAATCGGCGAAGTGCGAAATACAATGTTTCAAGCACAAATCGCCGCTCTCAACGGTATTTTGTACCGCAACAGAAAATATTCTGAAGAACGGAAATTACTTGATAAACAACTTCGGGAAGTTGCCGAACAAGCCAAATCGTCCTTGCCCAAAGAGGAACAGGAAATTCTCGACAAACTCGTAACAGCCTACAATGGATTCGCCGATCTGGATGAACGTTGGTATGATGTTGAGGATAAACGGATAAAAGAAGTTACCCTTTTAAGAGAACAAGCCAATACTATTAATGAATCGTTAAATTTGCTCTCCGATATGGTTGAAAAAGCAATGAAATCACCGGAAGAAATGAAAGAAATTGATCAGCAACATTACTATTCTGAAAAACGATCAATCCAATTAAAACAAATCAATCACGCCTCAACCACCTTCACAAGATTACGGCGTTACTTTTATCAATATATCTCAGAAATAGATCCCAAAAATAAAGAATCAATCGCCCAAAATATCACAACCGATTTAAATGATTTGCGTAACGAATTGGAAACAATCAAAACCGGATTAACAACCACAACCGGTAAAGAAGCCTTTGCGCAAATTGTTGATGCTCTCACAAAATGGGAAACAAATTTCAATAACAATATTGCTTATCTTCAAAAACAAAATGAATTTGACGCAGAACAATCTCTAAAAATTACGGAGATGGAAAAATTGAGAAACGAAATTACCGATCATCTCCGCAAACAGGTTGAGGAAATTCAGCAAATTTCCGTCAACACAAGCCGATTTATGTTGACGGTTATTCCTGTAACGGCGTTGTTTGCTTTAATTGTTGGTCTTGCTTTCAGTTTTGTTCTTAGCCGAAATATCACAACCGGACTTACAAAAGTTACGGAAACGCTCAAAAAAGTCGTTATGGTTGGTGATTTAAATGTGGAAATTCCGCATGACTTGTTGAACCGGCAAGATGAAATCGGTGAAATGTCGCACGTAGGAAATTCGGTTCTGCAAGATTACAAAACAGTTGATGCAATGGCAAACGCATTAGCGGACGGTAATTGGCGTGTTGAGATTAAAGAAAAGAGCGAACAGGATTCGATGAACCTGAATCTTGCCAGAATGCTCAGCCAGGTTAATAGTACACTTATTCAGATCAATGAAAGTGTCAAGCAAGTGGCAACAGGAGCCGGAGAAGTTTCTTCCGCCTCACAAACATTGTCCAGCGGAGCACAAGAATCCGCCGCAAGTCTTGAAGAAATCACCGCCTCCATGAGTGAAATCAGCAGCCAAACAAAAGCAAACGCCCAAAGTGCTTCGGAAGCACGCGACCTCGCCCAAAAAGCAACTCACGCCGCCGCCGAAGGTCAAGATGCAATGAAAGAAATGAATGAGGCAATGAACCGAATTACCAAAAATTCAAATGAAATTCAGCGGGTCATTAAAGTTATTGACGACATTGCGTTCCAGACAAATCTGTTGGCTCTGAACGCTGCGGTTGAAGCGGCGCGAGCGGGAGTACACGGAAAAGGATTTGCGGTTGTGGCGGAGGAAGTCCGAAACCTTGCCGCCCGAAGTGCTAAAGCCGCCAAAGAAACAACCGATTTGATTTCAACCAGCGGTAACGAAATTCATAAAGGCGGTGAAGTGTCGGCACATACGGCGGAAGTTCTTAATACAATCGTTGATCAGATTCGGCAAACAACCGATCTCATTTCAGGAATTGCCGAAGCAAGTAATGAACAGGCTCAAGGTGTGGCGCAGGTAACTATCGGTCTTCAACAAATTGATGCTGTTACGCAACAAAATACCGCCGCCGCCGAAGAATCCGCTAGTGCCGCCAACGAAATGAGCGATATGGCAAGACGTTTACAACAACTCGTTGCCCAATTCCAGTTGCGAAAATAATTCGACACAATCGTCAAATTAAAGGGAAATTCTAAAAACCACGAATGTGTTTTTAGGATTTCCCTTTCGTAAATGTTACGTCGGCAATAGCCGTCCTTAATAGTTATGATGGAATTTTCGAAACTTGCTCAATCCGTTTTTGAACTAGACCGTTTGCTCGATCAATTACGATTATTGGCGGAATCATGCGGGGTTCCGTCGCCGGAACATGAGAATTGGTACGCCCTGCTCAAACGTAAATTGATTCCGCAACTTTCCGAAAAAGAATTTTTGATCGTTGCCGTAACCGGCGGCACAAACACGGGAAAATCGCTGATTTTTAATCATCTTGTCGGTGAATCGTTTAGTGCGGTTGATCATCGTGCTTCGGGAACCAAACATCCGGTTTGTTTGGTTCCGAAAACGGCAGGAACAACATCATTCGAACCAATTCTCTCACGTCATTTTGAATCATTCCGGCTTGTTTCCTGGTCGAATGCGGAACAACCTCTTTCTGTTACGGAAGTGCATCATCTTTTTTGGCGCGAAGGTCAAAATGTTCCTAATCGGTTGTTGTTGCTGGACACGCCGGATGTGGACTCCGACCATGAAATCAATTGGGAACGCGCCAGAGCAGTACGACATGCGGCGGATGTTTTGATCGCCGTTTTAACAGAACAAAAATACAATGACGCCGCCGTAAGAAAATTTTTCCGTGAAGCCGCTGAAGCCGATAAACCAATGATTGTGTTGTTCAACATGTTTGATTTGAACAGCGATGCTCAACATCTTCCGCGTTGGCTGGAACAATTTCGTGAAGAAACCGGAACAAAACCGCTCACCGTTCTTGTTGCGCCTTACAACAAAGAACAGGCGGAACGGTTGGAATTACCGTTTTATGAATTGCAGCAAGACGGAAGTTTCGGCGAACCCGTCAATCTGGAAAAAATATTGACGGAATTGCATTTCGATGCCATTAAATCTCAGACATTGCTTGGAGCGTTAAAAATACTGGATGATCCGTCAACAGGCGTCCGATCTTATTTTGATACGGTACAAAAATCATCGGAACGATTTGCGGAAGCGTTGAATATATTGGAAAATGCAAGCGAGACGGAAGTGAATTGGCCCGGGTTGCCGGTAACTGTGTTGGCTGAAGAAATCCGAACTTGGTGGAATTTGGGCAGACCGGGTTGGTCGCAAAATATCAATAAAGTTTACCGCTCTGTCGGCAATACAATTTTGCGACCAGTTCTTCGCAAGATCACAGGTTGTATTTCGTCGTATTGTTTGGGCATGAAAGATTGTTCTGATCCGTTGGAGGAATTTTACAACAAGGAACATCAGGCGGTGATTGAATTTATCAGCCGAATTATTGCGCGGCTTGAAAAAATTTCTGAGACGGATAATCCGGTGTTACGGCGTGAGATTTTGGAATTAATCGGCGGTGAACATCGGGCGGCGTTGTTTGGGCGTGCTCATGCGGTGCTTTCTTCGTTGGAACCGGTTGACAATGAATTTCGCGAAACGCTTCATCATCATTTGACGGAATGGTCGCAAAAGAACCCGAAAATTGTGGGTTGGATTCGTTCTTTGGATTATATTGCAACAGCGGCAAGACCGGTGATTACGCTAACATTTGCGGCGAGCGGTTTTGCGTTGGGGGCGCACGTGGTGAGTCAAATGATTAGTGATGTTGCAATTGCGGGCGGTGTAACTGCCGGCGGCGAGGCAATTCTTTTTGCCGGTTCCGAAAATGCGCAACGGAATATTGCCAAACTGTTTCGTAAAATTCAGGAAGATTATGTTCTTGCCCGTTCCAAACGTTTTTATGCGGAGTTCCACAAAGAACTTTGGCGTGACGTGCTTGATCGTTTCCGAACCGGAGCCGGAGTTACCGAATCCGAAATCTTTCGCCAATGCCGAAATTGGACAGTTCCCGAGTCCGTTTCGTAAATTGTAGAACTGCAATTTCTGGTTGTAAAACTACAAAATAGGGATAAATGTTCTGTTGAATAATGGTTTGCTTTTTCTTATCCTAGTAGGTGTACAAAACTTTTGAAACCGATATAATTCTATTTGTTGAATCTACTGATTACTTGAAGGCAGACAATTTGATAATTTGAAAGGACAACGATTTATGCCCGCAACAATTGATAATGATAATATTATTTACATTAATCCGGTTATAGCCGGACTTGAAGAGGCGTTCAATGTTCAATTAAACTGTAAAATAGAGCGAACCGGACTTGGTTTGATGGAAAACAATCAGGCTCTTTATCCGGTGAGTGGTATTATTGGAATTAGTGGTAAGGGAGTTGGAACGGTGGTGCTTTCCATGTCGGAAAGTGTTGCGATTAAGGCGGCGGCAACGATGTTGATGGATCAGGATATTGCGGAGGTTAATGATGAGGTTATGGATGCGGTGGGTGAGATTACCAATATTGTTTGTGGTGGTGCCAAAGCAAAACTGGCGCAATTTCAACTTTCTATGAGTTTGCCCAATGTTCTATGTGGAACGAATTGTCGGTTGCATTTTCCGCAAAACTCACATCCGATTTTTATTCCATTCAAATGTATTTGGGGTTCTCTTGCTCTTCAAATTGGTTTCGTATTCCCGGGCAACGCAAACAACTAACCAGAAAAAAAACAATTATCTATAATAAACTTTTGCTCTTTGACAATTAGGCAGTAAACATTAATTATAACGATAACAGGAAATTTATTACTCTGTTAAAATCGTTATAATGCTTAAAAAATTCGGGCTGAGCGAACAATTCTACACTTCCGGTAACGCTATCGGCTTTGACCCTGCAACGGCATTGACCGAATTCCTGTACAGCGGTGAACAATTCGATTCTAAAATCGGGCAACAATATTTACGGCAACGATATTATGACCCCACAACCGGAAGATTCAATCGTCTTGACCCATTCTTCGGGAATCTCTCTGATCCGCAATCACTGCATAAATATCTGTACACTCATGCCGATCCAATAAATTGGATTGATCCAAGTGGATTGTTTTCTCTTGGAGGTTTTGTAGGTAACCTTGGGTCAATGCAAATGACTATTTCCATGGTAAATGCTGGAACAAGAACAATAAGTTTGGTATATCGCGTTGTTGATGCGTATCAAAAAATATCAACGATAATTGATCTTGCCCAAACAGTTAGTCGTGTTATGATGACTGTTTCACAGACACCAGGATTGGATGGTTTAGTTCAATCACTTTTTAATGAATTAGCTCGTCAGTTCAAAACAGCTGGTGGTAACGGAATAAATACTTATCTTCACATGGCAACTCAAGCAATTCAACAAATGAAACAAGAATTACAAGATGATTGGTGGGAAATTGCTAAAGCTATCGGAAACAAAGCAGGCGATATAGCACAAAATATTGCTAACTTTTATACAAGTAATCCAGGAAGAATCGCAAGTTATTTGGCGAATAAAGATTTGAAGTTAATTTTATATCTCCCCACCGGACCATTAAATGCAGGAACCGATAGGATAACAGATACCAAAATTAATATTGGCAAGGAAATTCAATTGGCTTTCTCACCAACAGGAGGAAGATTGTTTGGCTTTGGTTTACTAACAAAAGAAGCAAAGCCTCCTATGAAAAGTGATTTTGAAGATCAAATTGTTAGGATTGATTGGTTCTGTCCTCCTTCTTCACCACATGTAGCACGACACGGCACTCCCATTGTTGTTCATTATCACCCGATAAATGATTTTAGGAGCCATGATCAAAAGTATGAGATATGGTATCGATAAATCCGAGAAAATGTAGCAAAAATTAATATTTTCACTTTATATGATTGTATCAAGAGAATGTGTTGTATTTAAAAAATGAAACAAAAAAATATAATTTGAAATACATATACCTAGCATGCAGATTGACAATGGTTTAATTTCACTGTGGGTTGATGGAGAGAA
>JAISNF010000445.1 GCA_031276415.1 Planctomycetaceae bacterium | reverse complement strand
AAGAAAATTACTTGAACGTTCAAGAAAATTACTTGAACATTCAAGAAAATTACTTGAACATTCAAGAAAATTACTTGAACATTCAAGAAAATTACTTGAACATTCAAGAAAATTACTTGGACATTCAAGAAAATTACTTGAACATTCAAGAAAATTACTTGGACATTCAAGAAAAAAGGTAGCCAATGTTTCGCCGTAAACATTGGTCGGCGTACTCGCCGACAGTTGACCCTGTTTTCGGACGGAAACAGAAAACAAGATCAACCGTTGTAACCGTTTAGGCGAAGGGTTGCCTGCTTAACTATTATGGGAACGCTAAAAAACTACAAATTTATTTTTATTAACCACAGAGGACACAAAGAATACTGAGAAAATTTTTAATTGGAATCAAAACATTAAAATAATTTTTTAAATTAAATTTTTTTCTTCTCTGTGAATTTTATGTTCTCTGTGGTTAAATAATCTGTGCTTAAATAAAAAGCCGGTTATTTGATAATATTACCGTGAACGATACACAAATTACTTTTAAGAAAGGAATTACCCATGAAAACATTTTTGTTATTTTTAACAGTCCTACTTGTTACGTTGTCAACAACAATAACGGCAGCGGTAACAGTATCGGAATTACGTTGCGAACATCTGACCAACCCGCTTGGAATTGATACACCGGTACCGCGATTGAGTTGGAAAATTGTTGATCCGGACAAAACTCAAGGTCAACATCAAACGGCTTATCACATTTTAGTAGCAACAACACCGGAAAAACTCGCTCATGCCGATGTTTGGAACAGCGGAGTTGTTAAATCGGAACAATCTCATCTTGTTCCTTGCGGTTTTAAGTTACAATCGGGACAAGATTATTATTGGAAAGTACAAGTTTGGGATAAAGACGGCAAACCGTCGGCATGGAGTAAAACTGCACGATTTTCCGCAGGATTATTTGAACGTTCCGATTGGAAAGGCGAATGGATTCAACATCCCAATACAACTCCTGATAAACAAATTTGGTTTCGTAAAAAATTAACCCTCGACGCAGATGTTGCTTCGGCGTTTATATTTGCGGCATCAATGGGTTATCACGAGTTGTACGTTAATGGTCAAAAAGCGGATGAACGCGTGCTTGCTCCCGTATTGTCGCGGATTGACAAACGTGTTCTTTACGTAACGTATGATGTTGCTCCGTTGCTCAAAAAAGGGGAAAATGTTGTCGCTCTTTGGTATGACGCCGGTTGGACACGACATTCTGGTTTCGTAAAAAATGTCAATCAAGCGTTTTTGTTGCAACTTAACGGAACAACAAAAGACGGTAAAACTTTTTCGTTGCAAAGCGATACGTCGTGGAAATGCGCCGAAAGTTACAGCCGTTATTATGGCGGCAATTTCCGATACAATGAATTTGGCGGTGAAGAAATTGACGGACGTAATTATCGTTCCGATTGGAACACGGTTACGTTTAACGATGATTCTTGGAAAAACGCTGCGAAAATTTCTCCGTTGAAAAATGAAACAGAGCCGATTCTTTCGGCACAAATGATGGAACCGTCACGAATTATCAAAACTGTTTCAGCAACAGAAATTGTTCCCATTAAAACAGATAACGGCGATACGATTTGGCGGTTTGATATGGGCGAACAGTTTACCGGATACGTTGACGCAACATTTAACGGACTTGCGGCGGGAGATGTTATTGATATTAAAATCAGTAACAATAGTAAAGATGCCGCCGGAGTACAAGGCGAAAAAGCCGGTTCGTTGGTGATTTGCGAATTTAATCAGAAGCAGCGTTATATTGCTCGCGGGGAAAACGGCGAACAATTCCGTAACCGTTTCAATTATTTTGGCGGACGTTACATTCACCTTATCGGACTGAAACAACCGCCGAAACTTACCGACGTAACCGGTTACGTAATTACAAGTGCGGGAAAACGTACAGGTTCGTTTGAGTGTTCCGAACCGCTTTGGAACAAAATTTATGAGATTGACCGTTTCACTTTTGAAATGTGTACACCGGAAGGTGTTACAGTTGATTGTCCGCATCGGGAACGGCTCGGTTATGCTGTGGAAGGAACTTTTCAAACGATGTGGGGACTTGGTTTGCCCTGTTTCGATTCGGCAGCGTTTTATGTGAAAAATATCCGCGATTGGAAAGATGTTCAATTTCCAAACGGCAAATTTTGTGTTGTTGCTCCACAAATCTGTGACGATTACGGCAGTCCGCTCTGCGGTGCGGCAATAACAACAATCGCTTGGGAACATTATCTCGTTTACGGTGACAAAAATGTATTAGAAGCCGCCTACGAACCTGGAAAACGTTGGCTCGAATTTCTGAACAATTACGTTGTTGACGGACAATTAACGCCGTATTCCAAAAATCCCGGTCATTTTCTCGGTGATTGGTTATTGCCCGGCGGACGCTTGGAAATGGGCGATAACGTACTTGCAATATTTTACAATAATTGCATTTATGCAATGACGCTTGAGCAATGGATCAAAATTGCCGAAGAACTTGGACGTGATCAGGAAACATCGGTTTATCGTGAACGTCTGGCGGTGATTCGTAAAAAAACGCACGAAAAATATTACAACGCCCAAACCGGAAGTTACGTTAATGGCGATCAGTTACGAACCGCCGCACCGCTTTACGCCGGAGTTGTCCCTGAAAACTTGCGGGCGGTAATGCTCAATCATCTGGAAAAGATAATGAGTAAAGAGGATTCGTATTTTGATGTCGGAAGTTTTGGGCGTTATCCGTATTTCAAAACTCTTTTTGCTTATCCGCAGTTTCAGGAAACTGTTGCAAAAATTCTTGCGAAGACAACTTATCCGGGTTACGGTTATTTTGTGAATCAAGGTGAAACGGTTTTGCCTGAAGCGTGGGAAATTAATTTGGCATCACGTGTTAATCGAACACATATTCACACGTCCTACACGGGTATTTCCGGTTGGTTTTTCAAGTGTCTTGCGGGAATTGAACCGCTCGCCGACAACGCCGGTTACCGTCAATTTTCGATTCGTCCGTCTGTCGTAAAACATTTGACTCATATTAACGCAACACTTGAAACACCGTATGGTTTGATCGAAAGCGGTTGGCATTTGGAAAACAATAATGTGATTTTCAAAATTATTGTACCGGTTGGAACGGAAGCAATTGTTGATCTTGGCGATGGTGAGGTTAAACATCTCACGTCCGGATTTTATCAATTTGAACGTCCACAGAAAGAACAAAAGAAAAAATAAAATCTCCGCAATATTTTAGTAACTGTCTGTTTTTTTGTGATTAAGAAAACAGACAGTTACAATTATTGAGACGTGTTTGGGGAATAATTTTGTTGCGGTTTTTTTGAATACTTGCTGCTTCGCGCAAATCCGGTTTCTTCATCCTGATTTTGTAATGTATTTTCCTGTAAACTGTTTTCCAGTAAAGTATTTTCCTCCTGAAAATTATTTTGCGAAGAAGAATCCAATGAAAAAATAGGATGTTTACCAAAATTTTCCTTCGGTTTCAAAAATTCATTAACAGTATTACTCACTTCCCGCAAAACTGTAACAGGCGGAATTTTACGTGTCGTCGCAAAACCAATTGGCTCCTCGTCGTCCGTTATTTCCGCCAATTCTGTTAATTCCGGCAATTCCTCCGATTGCGATTGGTTCCAATTTGTTCTTCCCGGAATCGAATTTAACGCAAGTTTTTCCGCAATCTCCATTTCGGTTTTCAATTTCGGTTGCGTTTTTTGAATCTTTTTCAATGTAAAAACTTCTCCCGTATTTGATTGTTCCGGCGGTTTGGTATTCGCAGTTTGTTCTTGTAACGATTTGCGTTCAGGCACAGGCGCAGATTTTCGTGTTTGCGGAATGTTTAAGGGAATTAATGTTAAAGCCCATTCAGGTTTGGAAGTGATTATTTCATTTGCCGGTTTCGGAATAACTTCAATCGGTTTTGAAACAATTTCATCAACCGTTTTTTGTGGAACTTCAACCGGTTTGAAAACAATTGCTTTCGCCGGTTTGGGAGGAATTTCAACCAATTTCGCAACAACTTCTTCTGCCGGTTTTTGTAAAACTTCAACCGTTTTCGCAACAACTTCTTCTGCTGGTTTTTTCAAAACTTCAACCGGTTTCGTAACAATTTCTTCCGCCGGTTTTTGCAAAACTTCAACCGGTTTCGTAACAATTTCTTCTGCCGGTTTTTGCAAAACTTCAACAGGTTTCGTAACAATTTCTTCTGCCGGTTTTTGCAAAACTTCGACCGGTTTTGTAACAACTTCTTCTGCTGGTTTTTTCAAAACTTCAACCGTTTTCGCAACAACTTCTTCTGCTGGTTTTTTCAAAACTTCAACCGGTTTCGTAACAATTTCTTCCGCCGGTTTTTTCAAAACTTCGACCGGTTT
>JAISNF010000425.1 GCA_031276415.1 Planctomycetaceae bacterium | reverse complement strand
TGAATCACTACCACTATTGAGCAAAGTACGATCCGAAGAATAGGCATTATCCAAACATCTTTTTGGAAATGCCCGACCATCATGAATAGTCGTACTTTGATAAATTCCACCTTTAACCTCTCTACTATTTGAAGTACCTGTACTGGGACCTACTCCTTCGCCTGCTGCAATAGTATTACTCGTTCCATCAACACAATATTCAAATCCCCGCCAAACCTCACGGGCAAAAACTCCACGAGTTGAATTACCATGCGAAAGGCTTGATACACTTTCCTGATCATCACGCCGCGCATTGTGCCATGCAGAGTCACCACGACATATCAATACATTAAATTTGGAATTTCCCCATGCTGGATTACCTTGCGAAGGTATTTTAACATAAGGATCGGAAGGACATTGAAGGGTTGGCAAACTTTGAACGCGGTCGACCGATAGACTTGGAGAAATTCTGGAATTAGTGGGAACAGTTTTGGCATATTGAACAAAAATATCATACATGGCAACCGCTTCCATAAACGGATAAAGAAAAATGGTTGTACCGGTTTCTGGATTTCTTCCAATCATATCGCCTGCCCAGTTAAGATTGTAGAAGTTACAATTTCCGCAAGGAAATGACTTATGGGTATCGTGATAATTGTGTAAAGCCAAACCATACTGCTTGAAATGGTTGGAACAGGTCATTCTCCGCGCCGCCTCGCGCGCCGCTTGAACGGCGGGTAATAGTAACGCAATTAACATGGCAATAATTGCAATCACTACCAACAGTTCGACAAGTGTAAAGCCGAAACGTAATGTCTTTTTCATGTTTTTTTCTCCTGTGGAAAAAAAGTAAAGAACTTTACAGATTACATTACAAATAATCTGCAACAGTTCAACAAGTGTAAAACCAAAACCGAGAGTCTTTTTCATAGTATTTCTCCTGATGAAAAAATAGGGACATTTTTACAGATTACATAACAAATAATCTGTTTGTTACAAAGTGGGAAAAACTCAACGCCGAGAAACGGCAACAGAATATCGCTCTTCAGAATTTAGGAGCGACACGTTACTGAATGCAGGTTTATTCCCACCGATCAAAGTGGTGCATTACATGAAAATGTAACACTGAATTATACCCGTGAGATTATACGCGACGCTCCCTCAGCGGGAGCAACGCAACTTTATAATCTCACAGTAATTTTCTACACGGAAAATCCGTTGATCTTGTAGAAAATTACAGTTCGCCTAAGCGATTCAGTATTGTTGACGTACTCGATTTTTTTAATACCCGAACAAAAATTCGGGCAATTTATTTTTTAAATTGTAATTTGGTCTCCAAAATTTAAATAAAAATTCAGAAATTAATTGTTCGTGATTATACATGACCCGTTAAACATGTCAACACCAAAACAAAAAACTTTTTTTCGTCTGTTTTGTTGTTTCGTATTATCAAAAAAATAATCTGCGATCATCAGCGTAATCTGCGGACTCTTTTAAAAATTTTCTGCGTCTATCAGCGTCCTTTGCGGATAATGTTTTCTGTGGTAAAAATAAAGTAGATAATTACTTGCAATAATTACTTGCAACCAGACGGAAAAAAATTATAATACTGACTTTCATGTTGTGCCAATCATTTCTTTTACTCCAATTACTTCAACCCTAATTACTTCAATCCCTTTTATAAATAGGAACCTGCCTTATGACGTTTTCAATGACTGCATCAGAAAAAAAAGCCATTGACACCATCCGAACTCTTTCAATGGAAGCCGTACAACAAGCCAACAGCGGACACCCGGGAACCCCAATGGCTCTCGCACCGCTTGGCTATATTCTTTTCAATGAAGTACTAAAATACGATCCGCTTGATCCCACATGGCTCGGACGTGACCGTTTTGTTCTTTCAGTAGGTCACGCTTCCATGTTGATTTATTCACTGCTGCATCTTTCCGGAGTAAAACAATTAAACGCCCAACATAATCCCACTCCCGAACCCGCTGTCTCTTTAGATGATATTAAAAATTTCCGCCAACTCGGAAGCCGTTGCGCCGGTCATCCTGAATATGGTCATGTTTCCGGTGTTGAAGTTACAACAGGACCATTGGGCGCAGGTGTTGCAACCAGCGTCGGAATGGCAATCGCCGCCAAATGGTTTGCCGGACGTTACAATAGTTCAACTCATAAATTGTTTGATTCCAACGTCTTTGCCATCTGCGGAGACGGCGATATGATGGAAGGTATCAGCGCAGAAGCCGCATCACTTGCCGGTCATCTTAAACTCTCCAATCTCTGCTGGTTTTACGATGATAACAAAATTACCATCGAAGGTAGTACCAATTTAGCATTCACCGAAGATGTCGGTAAACGTTTTGAGGCTTACGGTTGGAAAGTGTTACGGGTTGACGATGTGAATGATTTACCGGCATTGCGGCAAGCGATTGAGACCTTCCGAAAAACAGAGGATAAACCGACATTGGTGATCGTCAAAAGTCAAATTGGTTTTGGTTCTCCCAAGTTTGCCGGTTCTCACGAAGCCCACGGCGCACCACTCGGCGAAGACGAAGTCAAAGCGACAAAAAAAGTTTACGGATTTGACCCTGAGAAAAAATTTGTGGTTGAACCGGAAGTGTATCAATTATTTGCCAACGGAATTGGTCAACGCGGTGCGTTGTTACGAGCCGAATGGAATCAACAATTTGATGAATATCGTCAACATTTCAAAGAGCAAGCCGAAGAACTGCTCAAAATTGCGGCGGGTGAACTTCCTGATGATTGGAATGCAGAAATGAAACCATTTCCGGCTGATCCCAAAGGAATGGCGAGTCGTGTTTCTTCCGGTAAGGTTCTTAATCAGTTGGCGAGCAAGTTACCGTGGATACTTGGCGGTTCGGCGGATTTGGCTCCGTCAAATAAATCGGATTTGACTTTTCTTGGGGCGGGCGAATTTAGTTCGGAAACTCCGGCGGGGCGAAATTTTCATTTTGGTATTCGGGAACATGCGATGGGAGCGATTACCAATGGTCTTACGTTATCGGGGTTACGGGCTTATTGTGCAACATTTTTTGTATTTGCGGATTATATTCGTCCGGCGATTCGGCTTAGTGCATTGATGAAAATTCCGGCAATGTATATTTTCACGCATGATTCTATTGGGGTTGGCGAGGATGGACCGACGCATCAACCGGTTGAACATTTGGCATCGCTTCGGGCAATTCCCAATGTTGCGGTTTTTCGTCCGGCGGATGCCAATGAAGTGAGCGAGTCGTACAAAGCGGCTATTCAATTGAAAGAAACGCCTTCGGTTTTGGTTTTTACGCGGCAAAATTTGCCGACAATTGATCGTACAAAATTTAGTTCTGCTGAGGGAACATCCAAAGGGGCGTATATTCTTGCCAAAGAAGTAGGATGTTCAATTCCGCAAATTATTTTGTTATCAACCGGCAGTGAAATTGGTCTTTGTCTTGATGTTTGGGAAAAGTTGACTGCTGAGGGAATTAATGTGCGTGTTGTGAGTATTCCGTGTTTTGAATTATTTGAGCGGCAACCCATTGAATATCGCAACGAAGTTTTGCCGCCGACAGTAAAAGCACGTATTGGTGTGGAACTTGGGATTGAGCAAGGTTGGCGAAAATATCTTGGTGATGGTGGTTTATTTCTTGGCATGACCGATTTTGGAGCCAGTGCGCCGGCGAATGTACTGCTAAAACATTTCGGCTTTACTCCCGAAAACCTCTGCCACCTCGCAAAACAAATGTTGAATAAATAACTGGTAACTCTATTTATTTAACCACAGAGAAGAATTTTTTTTAATTATTTTAGATCAAAAGGGCATTTCTAATAATTGTTTTCTATCGTTTTTAATTTTTTGTATTCTCAAAAATCATCTGCTATGTCTGCTTTTTTGCAGCAACCATTTGTTGATAAAATTGTTGATATTTTGCTTTTTCATTTTGATCGGTAAATCGTACATAATGAAATTTAGGGTAACGGTATTTCAGAATGTCTATTCCACGACAAGGATCGGTATCGCAAAGAATAAAGGTTGGTTCTTCGGTTGCGGGCTGTTTACCTAATTTTGCCAGTTTTTCAATGTCATGACCATCAATTCGGAATACCCGCGCCCCAAATGATTTGAGTCTTTTATGAAACGGTTCCAATTTCATAACATTGGACATAATCCCGTCACATTGATAACCATTGACATCAACATAAATCAGCATATTCCCCAATCGGTGAAAACTAGCGGCTTGAACGGCTTCCCAAAATTCACCGGATTGGCATTCACCATCGGACATAAACATGACCACACGCCCCGACTCTCCTGCGTTTTTGCGTGTCCACGCAATTCCGGCGGCTTGACTAATTCCTTGTCCCAGCGAACCTGTCGTAACTTCCATTCCGGGCGAATGTTCCGCACCAATCATCTCAACAGTTCCGCCGTCACGGTCATAGTGTTCCATTCCGGTTTCGTCCATTCGCCCCGCTTCAATCAATGTTGCATAAAGTACCAAAGCGTATTGTGCGGGCGAAAGAATGAAATTGTCGCAATTCCATTGACCATTGCCGTTGTAATTTGCACCGGTAATAGCAGGTTGTTCTGGTTTGGGAGTTCCCTGAAACTGTTCAGGAACAATCGGTTTTTCCAACGGTGCCAACTTCAAAACTTTACCGTATAACGTTGCGAAAATCTCCGCTGAAGAACACGCTTGGCTGAGATAACCTCCATTTCGGGCAATCGTGTGAGCCAACACCCGAAGCCGAATACCGTTTGCCATTCTTTTTATCCGTTTTTCCCAGTTATGACTCATAATCTAATGCGATCCTTTATTCTGAAAGTTCAAATGCTAATTATTTTTGATTTCCTCTAAAAATAAAAAGTTTACCAAACAACCTTAATTCTCTATTTTATCTAAAATATCATTTTTGTCAATCGTTGTAAACTTTGAACCTAATCAGTTGCGAGATGTTTCATCGTGTTCTTCGGGAATTGGCTGGTGAAAACCCAAAAGTTAAAAAGGATGAAAGAGAAATCATTACAACAAAATTCCATGACCAATTAATAAATGAATATCCGTTGTAATAAAAAAATAATATCCGATTTTAACAACCTAATATGGTAACATCACCTTCTTGTAACCATTTGATGCGTTCTTCCCAAGTTAGTTGTGCGGCTTCGGGGCGGCGGTCAAATAT
>JAISNF010000379.1 GCA_031276415.1 Planctomycetaceae bacterium | reverse complement strand
AACAGCCAAACAAATAATCGCAACGAATTACTCGGACTAACTTCAAAATTATCGGAAACTTGCGAACATATTGTGAAACAATATATTGAGATGGGAATTGTTGACGAATCTCTAACCGTACTTCCTTTCCATGAACAAAATTCAATAGATATTGCTATAACGAAAAAAGCCGCATAATTTTGAATAATGTGCTAAAACGTTCAATTACTTTAACGAAATTTTACTTTATAAATCATGTTGAAAAACACGAATATTTCAGTTTCGATTATTGGATTAGGTTACATTGGTTTGCCGACAGCGGCGATGTTAACTCGCGAAGGAGTTTGCGTACATGGTGTTGACGTGAATCCAAAAATTGTTGAAACAATCAATCGCGGTGAAATCCATATAGTTGAAAACGGATTGAAGGAGATGATTGCCGATGCGGTAAAACGAGGTTTGCTGACAGCGTACAGAAAACCTGTTCTATCTGATGTTTATATGATTGTTGTACCGACACCTTTCCGTAATTATCAGGCGCCGGATATTTCGTTCGTTAAATCGGCGACACAATCAATAATTCCGTTACTAAAACAAAATGATTTGTTTATTATCGAATCGACCTCGCCGGTAGGAACGACTGAAAAAATGATTGAACTCATTTGTCGTGAACGTCCTGATTTAATTGATCAAAATGGTACATTAAAATTTTATGCGGCATATTGTCCAGAGCGAGTTTTGCCGGGAAATATTATTTTTGAACTGGAAAATAATGACCGAGTTATTGGCGGTATTAACGAAGATTCTGCACGAAAAGCCTGTGAATTTTATCGTACATTTGTTAAAAACGGCGAACTGTTTACAACAAATACACGAACCGCGGAGATGTGCAAAATTACAGAAAATGCTTCGCGTGATTCACAAATTGCGTTTGCGAATGAATTATCGTTAATCTGTGATAAAGCGGGAATTGATGTGTGGGAACTGATTCGGCTTGCTAATCGTCATCCGCGAGTTAATATTTTGCAACCCGGTTGCGGTGTCGGCGGACATTGTATTGCTGTTGATCCTTGGTTTCTTGTACGTCAATACACGCTTGAATCGCGAATGTTGGCAACTGCCCGTGAAGTTAATATTCACAAAGCGTTTTGGTGTACGGAAAAGATTATCGAAGAGTCTAAACGATTTTTTGAACAAAATAAACGCCTCGCTAAAGTTGCGATTATGGGATTATCGTTTAAACCGAATATTGATGATTTACGGGAATCGCCCGCCAAATTTATTGCACAAGAAGTTTCGCAGATATTGGAAAAGGATCAATGTTTTTTTGTTGAACCGAATATTGGCGAACATCCTGAATTTCCAATTACCAATTATCACGATGCTGTTACGAATGCGGATATTATTGCGTTTCTTGTTTCACACGAAGAGTTTAAGAATTTGACAATACCGGACGAAAAACGAGTTTTAGATTTTTGCGGAGTCCGAAATAGAAATACTGTAATAAACGCATCAAAAAATATTTCTCAAACAATATCAATAGATGATACGAAAAAAACTAAAAAAGAGATTTCTGTTCGGACTTCATTGATTTCCGCATCAGAAAAAAAGAAACAGGTGATGTTTGTGTTGGGAACACGTCCCGAAGCGATAAAATTAGCACCGGTAATCAAGGCGTTTCGTAAAAACAATTATATTGATACAAAAATATGTTTGACGGGACAACATCGTGAGATGTTGGATCAGGTGATGAATATTTTCGATTTCAAGGGAGATTTTGATTTAAATATTATGACCCCGAATCAAACGCTTGGTGATGTAACCTGCAAAGTAATCAAAGGTTTGGAAGAAACGTTTAATCAATGGAAACCTGATACGATATTGGTTCAAGGTGATACAACAACAGTGTTGGGGGCTTCAATGGCGGCGTTTTACAATCGGATTGAGGTGGGGCATATTGAAGCTGGACTTCGGACATTTAACAAACAATTTCCGTTTCCAGAAGAAATGAATCGTTGTGTTACTTCACAATTAGCGTCACATCATTTCGCGCCGACATCAAAAGCGAAACAAAATCTTATCAATGAAGGAATTGAAGCCAATCAAATTTATATTACAGGAAACACCGTGATTGACGCATTGTTTCAGGTATTACAATATCTGGACGATAATAAGAGTAAAACACAGGAACTTGAAAGAGGATTTGATTTTCTTTCACCGGAACGCCGGACGATTTTGGTAACGGGACATCGGCGTGAAAATTTTGGCGAAGGTTTTTTACAAATATGTAACGCTATTTCGGAGTTGGCGGAACGTGATGATATTCAATTTGTGTATCCGGTTCATTTGAATCCGAATGTTCGCGAGCCGGTCAACAGAATACTGCACGGAAAAAAGAATATTTTCCTTATAGAACCGCTTGATTATTTATCGTTCGTTTATTTAATGCGGCGAAGTGATTTAATTTTAACAGATTCAGGCGGAGTTCAGGAAGAGGCTCCGTCACTTGGTAAACCTGTTGTTGTTATGCGGGACACAACAGAACGACCTGAGGCAGTGGAAGCCGGAACAGTGGTTCTTGCCGGAGCAAACAAAGAAAATATTGTGCGATATATCAATCGTCTTTTAGATGATGCAAACTATTATGAAAAAATGTCACAATCACACAATCCTTATGGTGACGGAAAAGCAAGTGAGCGAATTTTACGTGTATTATTGAATAAAGATATAGAAACAGAAAGATTTAGTGTTTATCCGCCGAATAAAAAGAGTGCTTAAAAGAACAAATATAATTATTGTAAAACAAATAATAATTGTTTCGTGTTTTGTGTTTCAAAAAACAAAAGTAAAATGTCCGACATAGTGAAATTCAAACAGATTGAAGAAAAGATAATTGCGATTCGCGGTCAAAGTGTGATTCTTGATAACGATGTGGCGGAGTTGTACGGTGTTGAGACAATGCGTATTAATGAGGCGGTCAAAAATAATCCTACAAAATTTCCGGCTGGCTATATTTTGCAACTTACAAAAAAAGAAAAGGAAGAGGTTATCGAAAATTTCGA
>JAISNF010000308.1 GCA_031276415.1 Planctomycetaceae bacterium | reverse complement strand
TTATAGTGTATCGCTTTTTGGGAAAAGTGTAAAGTTACGGCTAAAACTTTTATTTGGACATCTCTAAAATCCACAAATCTATTTTTATTAACCACAGATTATTTTTAAAATTAGTCCGCTGATTACGCAGATTGCCGCAGATGTTTTTTAAAATTATCTGCGATTATCTGCGTCATCTGCGGACAATTTTTCTCTGTGTCCTTCTGTGGTTAATAAAAATATATTTGTGGTTATTAGAAGTTATACCGCAATGTTAAACGGTTCAAAAAAATTGCTCTTGTCGAAATAGAAAAGTTTGTTAGAATCCGCTGTGAGTTGTCGTTGTAAAGGAACGATCTTTACAAACAAATTGGGAAGAGTTGAACAACAACATGAATTTCGGAGGGCAAGGATGCCCGTTTTGCGTATTTTGACACTTTTAATAATTACCGCAATAATTACCGTTATTTGGGCGATTGGCGGTGTGGCTTATCTTGTTGCGGAAGAACCGGATCGCCCGTTTATTGATCGTCCTTCGGCATCTTTTGTGCAAGGTAATGCGCAGAATTTTACCCAATCAGCAACACATTCTCCAACTCCAACATCCGCCCCAACTCCGCCCAAATCCTCCGAACAACTCCGCTATGTTCGTGATGCACTTGCCGCAACATCGGTCGTTTCACATGTTTCACAAAATACCTCGCCGCCTCAATCAACCCGCCAACCTGTTGAACAACCCGCTGAACAACCGATTCAACCGCCGCTTCGACTGCCGATGCAAACGGCAAACACCCATAAATATAAACTTCCGCCAATTCAACAAGTTACGGCAATTGAACCGGAACAATCGCCCAATAAATTGACTTACAATAAACAAATAGAAACAACAGAACCAAGAGAACCAATGGACATGGCAGTAAATACCATTGTTGAAACACCAAACGAAACACCAAACGAAACAACGACTGCAACAACTGCCGAAAACTTTTCCGATCAATTACTTGATAAAACAATTGGTTCAGGTAAAACCGAAAACGGTAAAAAATTGATGAATCGCCCGAAAATATCAAGTGCGGTTACGCCGTTAATATCGGTTTTGGGAAGTTTGCTGATTGTTATCGGCGTGTTTTTCATTCTGGTATTGTTTCTTAAAAAAGTTTCGCCGAAAGGTAATCGTTTACTTCCGAAAGAAGCCTTTGAAAATTTAGGGCGTGTGGTGTTGACGCAGAAAATTCAACTCCATCTTTTGCGGCTTGGCAACCGGCTCATTTTAGTTTCAATTACACCGGACGGAGTTTCGCCGATTACGGAAATCACTGATTCTGACGAAGTTGTTCCATTATTGGGATTATGCCGGCAACTCGATTCTCATTCTTCGACTGAGTTTTTCCGTAAAACATTGAGCAGTTTTTCAACCGGCGGAACCGAAGGCGGTTATTTTGGAGCGGATGTTGCCAAAGTTAATAAGGTTAATATTGATAGCAGAAAAAACTCGTTGCGAAACAACAAATCAAGACAATCAACCGCCGTTGATTTTTACAGTGAACCGGACGAAAGCCTTGCTGAAATTCTTGCGAAAGGAGGACAACATGGTTAAAACAACAATCCTGACGGCAAAACAAAATTTCAAATATTTCGCAACAACAAAACAAACCGGCAAAATCAATACGTTTCTTGATACGTTTTGGAATTTTACATTTCGGAATTTATTGATTATTTTATTTCCGTTATTTTTGTTTTTTGTATTATTTTCATCGGTGTTTTCGCAGGAGGCAACGATGAACAATTACAATCCGCGTCGTCCGCCCGGAACTTATGCGAATCGTGTTGAGCCTCATTTTTGGAATCCTGAGCCGGATTCGAACAATGCGGCGGTTAATCGTTCCAATGACGATTCTTTTTTGCCGACTCAAACGCCGCTTGATCCGCCGGTCATGGAAAATCCGCCGCAACCCGGTGATATGACGCTTGGAGTTCCCAAAGAAATTTTGCCCGGCGCCGATTTTTTACGAACACCCGGCGGTTTAGTTTCGACATTGCAAATCATGGTGATTTTAACGGTGATTACGTTATCGCCATCGATTATGATTATGACCACATCATTTGTTCGGGTGATGACGGTTTTGGCGGTGTTACGTCAGGCGATTGGCACAAACCAATTACCGCCGAGTCAGGTGATTACGGCGTTATCGCTTTTTATTACCATGTTGATAATGATGCCGGTTTGGTCGGAAGTTTACACGGAATCGGTTTTGCCGTTTAGTGAACGCCGTATTGGTCTTGAGGTGGCGTGGGAAAAGGGAGAATTACCGGTTCGGCAGTTTATGGCTGCGCAAATTGAGCGTTGCGGCAATACTGATATTGTTCTTGAACTTTTGCGTTATGTCAAAGATTACAAAGTACCGGAGCGTCTTACGTGGCGTAATGTTCCATGGCGGGCGTTGTTACCGGGTTTTATGTTAAGTGAGTTGAAGACTTCGTTTTTAATTGGTTTCCAGATATATTTACCGTTTTTGGTTCTTGACATGGTTATTGCCAGTGTGATGGTTTCGATGGGGATGATGATGTTACCGCCGGTGATTATTTCGTTACCGTTCAAATTGATGCTTTTTGTTTTGATGGATGGTTGGAATCTTGTGGTGATCATGCTTATTGACAGTTTCGAACCTTACGTACACGGAATGCCCATCGCAACAACTCTAATCTCACCCTTGCAGAGTTTTGCCGGCTACGGCTAAATCTTTAATACTCATTAGGAAACTTCTAAAAAACACAAATATATTTTTATTTAACCACAGAGAAAAGAAAATTAGTCCGCAGATTACGCAGATAGACGCAGATGAATTTTAAAATTATCCGCAATAATCCGCGTAATCTGCGGACGCTTTTTTCTGTGAATTCTGTGTTCTTTGTGGTTAATAAAGTTCCCATAATGCTTAAATTTTAAGGCTTAAACGTGATTCCTCCTTGTTCAATCGTTGTTGAAAACACAAAATAACAGAATAATTTCTTGTCGCATTTTCAAAGTGTTTTGGCAAAAAA
>JAISNF010000245.1 GCA_031276415.1 Planctomycetaceae bacterium | reverse complement strand
GAACAATTCGCCACAACACCCGTAACTCATGATACTTTCTTTGAGTTGGTGTTTCAACTCAAAAAGTTCGCTTGTGCGTTTCTTATGTTTGTGCTGCCTTTAACGTTGCAAAAGCAGATAAATATTGCCAATCTAAAAGTATCGGTTCGGCGTTTCCATGACGAACATTTCAAAGAAGCCCGCTCGGATATGATTTATGAAATTCCGCTCAAAAAAAACCGGAAAAAACATGTCAAAATCTATATTGTTATCGAACATAAAAGTTATGATTCCTCGCATACGATGTTGCAGTTGTTTAATTACGAGGTTCAAATTATTAACACAGAAATTGAGTTAGCGAAAAAGCGAGGAACTTACACGAAAGATTTTAAACTTCCGCCCATCATCTTGATAATATTTCATCATGGCGGCGGGATTTACACGGGTTCGGTTGAACTTTCCGACGAATTTGAGAAAATCGAAGGAGCAGATGAATTTACAATCAAACAAAAAGGCATCGTTTTTGATTTATCTCTGAAAAATCGAACCGATTTACCGCATGATCCTGACGTGCCGGAACTTTATATTGCGTTGCGAGTTATGCAGATTATAATGGATAAAAATCTTGATGAGATTTTGCGTGAGGAATATTTATTGGAAGAGTTGCAACCTTATACGAATGATCCTGATTGCCGAAAATTTGCGCGGCTTCTTGCGTGCTATGTTTTTGACAGTAATCATCATTTGACACAAAAAGGTGAAAAACAATTCAAACACCAACTTCAAAAAACATTTAAAGGAGAAGAAAAAATGTGGTCACCACTAGCAGAACGTTACATCGCAACCGGCGTGAAAAGAGGAAGAGCCGAAGGGCGAGCCGAAGGTAAAGTCGAAGGGCGAGCCGAAGGTAAAGTCGAAGGACGAGTAGAGGGCAAAGTCGAAGGTGAATTGGAAGGTCGGATAGAGGCAATTATATCTATTTTGGACGTAAAATTCGGCGAAATTTCTGAAACAATTCGTGATTCTCTTCGTGTTATTACAGATGTTAACCAACTTCAGAAACTCGTCCGATTCGCTACAAAATGTGATACATTCGAAGAATTTTACAAGAAATTGAAATCGGTAAAACGTAATCGTGATTGAAACAATTTCAATCGCGTAAATAGTATTTCTGAATTTCAAAAAAAACTTTAAATGGTTGCCGAATGTATAACTCTTCACTATTAACAACGAACTATTAAAGTGTCAATAATTCCGGCGAAATCGTGGTTTCAGCAGAAAGCGTTTCTTGATTTTCCTCAGAAATTGTACAAAAATCATCCGTATTGGGTTCCTCAGTTACGTATTGAGCAAAGCGGACTTGTCGGTTTCAAATTTTTCGGGCACAAAGACCCGTTTTATGAGCACAACGAATGTCAGGCATTTCTTGCAATAGACGGCAAAAAAGTTTTGGGACGTATTTGTGCTATTTTAAATCGCGGACATCTTGAGCGTTATCATGACGGGGTTGGTTTTTTTGGATTTTTTGATTGTATTCAGGATGTTGGAGTTGCCGGAGAACTTTTTGACGCCGCCGGTAATTGGCTTTGCGAAAGAAGTTGTACGGTTATTCGCGGACCGATCAATCCGTCGCTCAATCATACACTTGGTTTGTTGATTGACGGTTTCAACAGTTCGCCGATGTTTATGATGACTTATAATCCTCCGTATTACGAAAATCTATTTGAAGACAACGGTTTCCGAAAATCGCAGGATTTGTACGCTTATTGGGGAGAGATTGAAATGCTTCCCAAAGTCAACGCCAAATTACAACCGATCTGTAATCAAATTCGAGAACGAACCGGCGCAAAATCACGTTCCGTTAATACAAAACGATTTCAGGAAGATGTTGAAATGTTTCTCAATATTTACAATCGGGCATTGACGAATACGTGGGGATTTGTGCCGATGTCCAAGAATGAAATCAAGGAAATGGCGTTTTTTCTTAAATTTTTGATTGTTCCCGAACTAACAACCGCCATCGAAATAGACGGCAAAATGGTTGGAGCCTCGTTTGCATTGCCCGATTACAACCCAAGAATTAAAGCAATTGGCGGAAGAATTACGCCGTTTGGTCTTTTCAAATTGTTACGGCATAAAGAAGAGATTAAATCGATTCGGATTCTCAGCACCAATGTTTTACCGGAATACCAAATGCAAGGTCTTGGAATGCTTTTATTGAATGCTCTTGTTCCGAAGGTGTTACAAAGCGGTATTCAAGATGCGGAATTTTCATGGGTTTTGGAGTCCAATTCCTTTTCACGCGGCGCACTCGAAAAAGGCGGCGCAATTCGTACAAAAACATATCGTGTCTATGATCGAATAATAAGGAATAGCGAATAATTTGCAAACGGAAATATAACAGATTGCGATCAAAATAACGCTTGCGAACTATTCACGATTAACCATGTTCAAACCATATTTTGATTAATTGTTGCAAGTCATCCGCTGATTCGGTAAATTCTTCATCATTGAGTGCGCGGTCAAGCAATGTCGAATCGATAAAAATGTCCACCGGTTGTAACAGTTGATATTTCTGAATAATGCGGTTTAACAATAATTTTGTTTTTTTATCGAGTTTATGATATTGACACACATCGTCAAAAAGCGGTTTATGACCAACCCGTTGACCTAACAACCCCAACAAACTCATAGACAATCTCCTCAAATAATTAAAAAACAAATGATAAATAAACGTAAAGAAACAAAAATTCTGCCGTCAAATGTGTTGATAGTGTGTTGAAATGTGTTGATAAGTTATTGATTGCCATAAATGATACCTTTATGATAACTAAATAACAATCGGGGATAAACCGAATCATCATTTATAATTTATAATTTATAATTGTTCATAAATATTGAAATTATCAGATTAAAATTACGAAATGAATCAATTGATCAATGAAATAAGCGACATTCGGGCATCTGAAACTCTGACGCCTTTTTTGCCATCGAAAATTTTTCCCAACGTCAATGGGGCGGATAGTGATGGTTTGGTTGGTGTTGGCGGAATGTTGCATCCGGTTTGGTTGGTGGATGCGTTTATTCACGGGATTTTTCCTTGGCCTTTTGAATATGAGTACAGCAATGGCAACATTAAAACGATTCTTGGTTGGTTTTCGGTTAATCCGCGTTGTATATTTGAGTTTGACCGATTTTATATTTCTCGTCGTTTGGCGCGAACATGCCGTAGCGGGCGGTTTCAAATAACTGCCGACACTGATTTTCACGGTGTTATTAGTGGTTGTGCCAAAGCGCATCAATCCAAGGGAACATGGATTACAGAAGAAATGATCAATGCCTACACGGAACTTCACCGGCTTGGTTTTGGTCACAGTATTGAAGTTTGGCGGAATGATAATTTAGTGGGCGGTATTTACGGTACGGCAATTCAGGGTTTTTTTGGAGCGGAATCAATGTTCTATTTGGAGCGGGACGCTTCGAAGGTTGCATTGGTTGTTCTTATTGAACATCTGAAAAAACAAGGATACACGCTTCTTGATATTCAGGTAATCAATAATCATACGGCAAGTCTTGGAGCCGTTGAAATCACGCGAAAAGAATATCTGCAACGTCTTCATGTTGCACTCCAAAAAAATGTCCAATTCGGCGAATTACACTTCACACCGTCTCAAACAAGGTAATTTCTAATAACACATTAAAATTTGGTTTTCGTCTCAACAATATAAACAATAGATGGGTTTTAACCCATCGGATCATAACGCATTGGCGTTTTCGGAATAACCCAATTGGGGACAAAACAACATCAATACGTTATGATCCGGCGGGTTAAAACCCACCGCTATTTTGGAATGCCCCTTCGGGGCAATGGGAAACGTCAATAATTCCGCTTGCGTCACTCTTAACTCTTCACTATTAACTATTCACTACTAACTATTCACTACTTTTAGTAGCACGAGAGATGATTTCAGAAGTTTGGGTTTATTGTATTTGGTCGAGGGTTTCGAATTGCGGGACAAATGTTGATGGAGTTACGATTGGAGGACGTTTTATAATCTTGATATCGTGTGGTTTTCGTTTCCCGAATTGTGAGAGAATTGCGTAACGTGACAAAAATAACATGAGTTCCCGATCCATTCGCGGGCAAGGTAAATGCGGCGCAACAGTTTGCGTGTTTATCGAATCAAATTGCGGATCATCCTGAAGATAAGCACGATAAATTTGAACCTGATCAAGATAGTTTCGGAAAAACCAGTCTTCATTCGCACATTGCGGATCCTTTTTATCCGCCAACGTCGAAAAAGTTTCCACCGCATCCTGAACAACATCAACAAATTCAGTTGCCAACGGCGGTTCCGGTGACGTTAAATGATACGTTTGACCGTGATAATTTGGGTTTGAAAAAATATGTACAAAAACATCGGCAACCCA
>JAISNF010000233.1 GCA_031276415.1 Planctomycetaceae bacterium | reverse complement strand
GATGAACTTTATGCGCGTCATCCGAACAATGTGGTTCGGCTTATTCTGAACAAAATTTCACCTACCGACAGTGAGGCGGATAATCGTTACACACGAACCGCTCAAACGCTGACTGAATGGAAAAATGAAAAAATTATTGTTCAAGAGGAAAAGCCGGCGATTTACGTATATCATCAGATTTTTGAAATATCCGGTCGGCAATATACGCGCAAGGGATTTATGTGTGTTTGTCGGGCGGTTCCTTTTGGTTACGGAATGGTTTATCCGCACGAAATGACGATGAACGCTCCAAAACTTGATCGGTTGATGTTAATGACTGCGTGTAAAATGAATTTCAGTCAGATATTTGGACTTTATCCTGATGAAGAAAATATTGTTCAGCGGCATCTTGAAAATGTTATTGAAGCGAAAAATGTTCCATTTATTGAGGCGGTTGATCATCTTGGGGTTATTAACCGGATGTGGGTGGTTGACGATCATGAAACGATTACGGCGGTTGTCGAAGGGATGGCGTCTAAACCGATTTTTATTGCTGACGGGCATCATCGTTACGAAACGGCGTGTAATTACCGGATGCAGGTGGACGATATGGGGTTATTGACGAGTAATCATCCGGCAAATTATGTACTGATGGTTTGTGTTGCGATGGAGGATCCCGGACTTCTTGTATTGCCGACTCACCGTTTGTTTTCGGGCTTGCCGAAATTTTCCAGTGAAGAGATTAAAACAAAACTTGGAGATTATTTTACAACGGAAGAAATCGGCAACAGTCCTGATGCAGCCTATCAGGTTTGGCAGCGTATTGAAGGGGAAAAACGGCAAGATGCAATTGGTTTGTACGCAGTGAGGGACGGAAAGTGGTTACTGACGACATTGACTCAATTGGGGCGTGATAAAATGACTGCAACAGCGGAGGGGCATCATCCTGAATGGTGTGAACTTGGGGTTAGTTTGTTGCATAGCCTGATTATCGAAACGCTTCTTGAAAATAAGAATTATCCGAAGCCAACGTATGTTCATCGGGTTGAGGATATTATTACGGAACTGAAGCGGGGCGATTATGAATTAGCGGCGTTGGTGATGCCGGCGACGGTTGAGCACATCAAATCGTTGAGTATGCTTGGCGACCGAATGCCTGCAAAAAGCACCTACTTTTACCCGAAACTCATTGCCGGATTCGTATTCAACCCACTAGAATAAATTCAGAAAAACACCTCTAAAAATTCAACCTCTCATCAAAAAATTATTCATAAGTCCTTATTCTTTAATGATCCAAATTTGAATTTTTAGAGGTGTCCAATATGTATCTGCGGAAAAAACGCCTTTGACCTGTGAAGTTACCCAAAGCGGTGTACAACATTTTATTGTTGAACCGCCTTTGAAATAAATTCTGAATAATAGGCAATGTTTCGGCGAAACATCGTATCGGTTCGCCGTTGAACCTGTTTCCGGACGGAAATGAAAACAGGTTCAACGTATATCATAAATTTCTGTTTTGTGTCAATGGGGACTTTTTTTTCGTCAAAAGACACAGAGAAAAGAAAAGTTGTCCGCAGATTTCGAGATAATCGCAAATTATTTTTCAAATATAAAACAAAAAAATCATCTGCGATTATCTGCGTAATCTGCGGACAAGTTTTGTCTGTGTTCTCTGTGGTTAAATAATCTGTGGTTAATAAAAATAAATTTGTGATTTTTGGAAGTTTTTTATTGTAGATAATTGGAAAAAAGTTAGAAGCGTAAACTGTCATTTTGGCAGGCGTTCTTTGCGAGATGAATTTATAACTCATTGAATTATAAGAAGTTAAAAGAATTATTATCTATTTTTTGAATGGCACATAAATTGCGATAAGATTTTCTGAAATGATTGTCGGTTGTTTGCCAACCAATGAGTTTTAAAATGTATAAAATGTAAATGTTGTCAATCAGCCGAATACAATCGGCTTAAAGAAAGAGAGGAAATCGATTATGGCTTCTGAAAAAATTATTGGAATTGATCTTGGAACGACCAATTCGGTGGTCGCAGTAATGGAAGGTAAAGATGTTAAAGTTATTCCAAACGCCGAAGGAAATCGTTTAACTCCCAGCGTAGTTGCGTTTACGGACAGTGGCGAAAATCTGGTGGGTGAACCGGCACGGCGTCAAGCGGTTACGAATCCGACTCGTACCGTAGCGTCAATCAAACGTTTTATGGGACGCCGGCACGGCGAAGTGGCAACCGAAGAAAAAATGGTTCCCTACAAAGTTGTTGGAAGTTCCGATGAATATGTCAAAGTTGAAATTGACAATAAAAAATACACACCGCCGGAAGTTTCCGCGATGACTCTTCGCAAACTCAAAGAGGCTGCCGAAGCCTATCTCGGTCATAAAGTTAATAAGGCGGTAATTACTGTTCCGGCTTATTTCAATGACGCCCAACGTCAGGCAACCAAAGACGCCGGACAAATTGCGGGACTTGAAGTGTCCCGAATCATCAATGAACCAACCGCCGCTTCATTGGCTTACGGTTTGGACAAAAACGTCAACCAGAAAATTGTTGTGTTTGATCTTGGCGGCGGGACATTTGACGTATCTTGTCTTGAAGTTGCGGACGGTGTTTTTCAGGTTCTTAGCACAAACGGCGATACTCATCTCGGCGGTGATGATTTTGACGAAGTGTTGATCAATCATGTCGCCGAACAATTTAAAGCGGAACAGGGAATCGACTTACGAAAAGACGCAATGGCTCTTCAGCGGTTGCAAGAGGCTTGCGAAAAAGCCAAACGCGAACTTAGTTCCGCTCAATCGACAGACATCAATTTGCCGTTTATTACGGCAGATCAAAATGGTCCGAAACATTTGCAGGTTAAATTAACGCGGTCAAAATTTGAACAATTGACGGATCATTTGGTAGAACGTTGCCGTGGTCCGGTGATGCAGGCGTTGAAGGATGCTAAATTGTCGCCGTCACAAATTGATGAAGTTGTGTTGGTTGGCGGTTCAACACGGATTCCGAAAGTTCAGGACATGGTGAGGGTGATTTTCGGCAAAGACCCGCATAAAGGTGTGAATCCTGATGAAGTGGTTGCGGTTGGTGCGGCGATTCAAGGTGCGGTGCTTGCCGGTGAAGTTCGCGATGTTTTGTTGCTTGATGTAACTCCGTTGTCGCTCGGAATTGAAACTCTTGGCGGTATTATGACTAAACTTGTTGAACGGAATACAACCATTCCAACCGAAAAGAAACAAGTTTTCAGCACCGCAGACGACAACCAAACAGCCGTAACAATTAAAGTTTATCAGGGAGAACGTGAAATTGCAGCCCATAACCGGCTTTTAGGTCAGTTCAATCTGGAAGGAATTCCGCCTGCGCCGCGTGGTGTGCCGCAAATTGAAGTTTCGTTTGATCTGGATGCCAACGGAATTTTGAATGTATCGGCGCGTGATTTGGGTACGAAAAAAGAAACAAAAGTCCGTATTGAACAATCGTCGGGTCTTTCCAAAGATGAGATTGAGAAAATGCAGCGTGATGCCGAACTTCACGCCGATGAAGATAAAAAACGCCGTGAACTGGTTGAGGCGAAAAACAATGCGGAATCAATGTGTTTCCAACTTGAAAAGTTGCTCAAGGAAAATGATGCAAATTTGAATCAAACGGACAAAGACGCCGTTAATGCGGCAATCGGTAAAACTCGTGAAGCGATTGCGACGGATGATTTGGCGCAAATTAAATCAGCCTCCAGTCAATTGGAGCAGGCGTCTCATGCGATGAGCAAGGCGATGTATGAAGCCGCCGCCGCAGCCAACGCCGCTAAACAAGGTGCCGAAACCGCCGAAGCAATGGGTGCCAATCCACAGGCAAAAGGTGATGACGACGCTATTGATGCTGAATTTGAAGTGAAAAATTAAAAACAGTTAACAGTTTGCTGCGTTGTTTATAACCGACACAAAAAAAAACGGGAGCGAAAGTTCCCGTTTTTTTGTTATGTTATTAAAAATGAAATTTTCCTTCTCAGCGAACTCTTTGTTCTTTGTGGTTAATAAAATAGGAAACTTCTAAAAACGACAAATATGTTTTTATTTAACCACAAAAGACACTGATAAACTTGTCCGCAGATGACGCTGATAATCGCAGATTATTTTTTGATAATACGAAGCAATAAAATATACAAAAATTTTGTAATTATTCACGAGTATGGATGGAATTGGTTTGAATCGTAGAAACACAATGCATTGCCTCTCTATGAAATTTTTCATTATGATAACTTGTTAAACAAATCTCCGTGAACGGGTACCGTTATTTTATATTTTAAAAATTATCTGCGACAATCTGCGTCTATCTGCGGACAATTTTCTTTTCCTTCTCTGTGGTTAAATAAGAAAACCAGTTTTAGGCGATAATTCTGTTATCACTTTTATTTTCCATGCGGAAAATACAAAATTCCAACCGGCGAATTATTTCATTTTGCTGAAGTTCCGTCCATGACCTCTTTTCAAGAAAAAGTGACGATAAATATTGCAGCCCCTCCAAAAGAAGAAGCGTTTCATCAAAAATCCGAACCATAAAAAGTTCGTCGTCCGAAAGAGTCCGTATCGTTTGGTAAGCATTCAACCCAAGCGTCCATAACGCACTGTTCGATAAAGCCGCCGAACCAAGAAGCGACGCAATGTCCAACGAAACATTGTCAACCGTAACCTCCTTGAAATCAATCATCCCGTAAACTCCGTTGTCGTCAAAACGTAAATGACGCCACAAAGCATTCCCAATCACCGGCTGAACCGGAACCATAAGCCACGCCGCATGTGTCAAAAGCGATAAACAACGCTCACTCAATGGAAGAATCTGACTCAAAAATGTGAGTCCCAACTTCGCTAACCTCGCTTCTTCAAGCGTCGAAGGATTGGATCGGCTTTCCAATAATATCTGATTCAGTTGCGTAAAACGCTTCGTAACCCAGTCCTTCCAAAATGTTAATTGCGATTGAATGTGTAAAGAAGTTGAAACCGGCGGATCTGGTAACGGAAAACCGGAAACAGCAAGATGAAATTGAGCAAGCGACATCATCGCCGCTATAATCCGAAATTGTTTTTGATCCGAAGTTTCCGCCTCCACATCAAAATAGTCAAACCAAGGCAATAACTCCCAATAAGAACCGTCAAATTCGACAAATCCCTTGTGTTTTCTAGTCTCCAACGGAAGAGGTACAAACTCAATACCCTCATATGTTGCTGTCCACAAAACGGCTTGAATAAATTGTAATCGATCCCGATTCGGCTTTCCCTGAGACCAACGGCGTAAACAAAATAACTCCTTAGAAGATTCAACTCGCCAATGTTGACACAAACCAAGTGACGACGACGGATCAAGAAGAAATAAATCTTCCGACCGAAAATCTTTCGGATAAGCGGAGAGAACGTGTTCAACTATTTGCCCCGTTATCATGTTTTGGTGATCCGTAAAAAATATTCGAAAAGGAATTTTAAAGAATTTCAATGAATGACGCTAAAACGCTCCTCCAAAATCGTAATCGGATTATAAGGACTTCAAAGGAAATCTTTTTTAATTTTTTCATAAAATCTCCTCAAGAATACCCAATATTAAAGTAAATTACGTCAAGTGTAAAACTTAAACCATTTGTGAAATTTGAATCGCCTCCGAAAGATAGGACAATGACAAAATTTTTGGGGATTGGGAATTATAATTTATGGGGAACTCCTAATAACCGATTCTTTGTTTAACCACAGAGAACAACAAAAAAAGAAACAAGTCCGCAAATTACGAAGATTATTTTTAAATATGTCCGCAGATTACGCAGATTGTCGCAGATTGTTTTAAAATACAACATAATCTGCGTTTATCTGCGTAATCTGCGGTCACTTTTTAAAAAGTTATTTTGGATTAAAAGTCAATTATAAAATAATGTTTTGATTCTAATTCAAAATTTCC
>JAISNF010000136.1 GCA_031276415.1 Planctomycetaceae bacterium | reverse complement strand
GATTTCGATGAAGATAAATGGTCACATCCCAAACCAGGTGCTGCCCGACGATTCATTGAATTATGTCAAAAACATTGGAAATTGCAAAATATTGAAAGAAATGATGATTACGATCAATTAAGACTTGAACGAATTTTGGGAGAAAAAACAGAATGATCCGTGTGTTAATTGATACAAATATTGTTTTGGATGCTTACCTACACCGTGGTGAATTTGCATTTTTGGCTTTAGAAATTATTCACAAAATTGACGAAAAAAAATTTGAAGGTTGTATTTCCGCTTCGGTTGTTACTGATTTGTATTTTATTGCACGAAAATATACACATGAAACCGTTACTGCTTTAGAAATTGTCAAAGCGGCATGTATGTTATTAACAATTATTCCTGTTGATAAAACAATAATCCAATCAGCATTGGATTCCGCAATGAATGATTTTGAGGATGCCGTACAAGCCTTTGCCGCTAAAGCAATGAATATCAGTATTGTTGTAACACGAGATAAAACCGGATTTGTCGATTCCGGTATGACCGTTTATACGCCGCAGGAATTTTTGGCGTACTTGAAAACATTATTAATATGAACAATAATTTATAATCATAATATTGTTGTTTGCATATTGTTGTACACAATGTTTATTGTACTTTAACCCTATCCTCCAACCCTAATTTACACTCATGCCAACTCTACAAATTGACAAGAATTTTTTGAACTGGGCGATTCAGGACGGTGACAATCCTGTTTCGCAATGTGCTCTTGGTTGCGACGCTCAATCCGCCGAAACGTGGAAAACCAAAATGGCAACGCTTCGTCGTGAAACCGTACAAAAACCAACTATTTTTATCGGAATGGGAACATGCGGTCTTGGTGCCGGTTCCCATTTTACGCTTGCTGAAATTAAAAAATATCTGTCCGAAAAAGGAATTGACGCCGATATTGTTGAAGTCGGTTGCATCGGACTTTGCGTTATGGAACCTCTCGTTGATGTCCAACTGCCGGGACGAACACGGTTGATGTTCCAAACCGTTACAAAAGACAAAGTTACCGCATTACTTGACGCTGTTTTTGCCGGAGAAGTCCCGAAAGATATTGTTATGGGACAATTTCGTACAACCGGTTTGCAACCTTGGGACGGTGTGAAATTTCAGGACGAACATCCGTTTTTCGGACCGCAAACCCGATGGGTATTGAAAAATTGCGGCGTTATTGATCCGGCGCAACTCGAAGAATATCTCGCTTCCGGCGGCTATCAAGGGTTACGAAAAATTCTCGGCGCAGACGGCAAACCCGCATGGGATCCAATGGAGGTTTGTCTCGAAGTGGAAAAAAGCGGTCTTCGTGGACGCGGCGGCGGCGGTTTTCCAACCGGTGTGAAATGGAAATTCGCACGAAATAATAAAGACACACATCGCTATCTTGTTTGCAATGCTGACGAAGGTGATCCCGGCGCATTTATGGATCGGGCGGTTATTGAAGGCGATCCGCACCGGTTGCTTGAAGGTATGGCAATTGCCGCTTACGCAATCGGAGCCGGCAAAGCGTACATTTATATCCGCGCCGAATATCCGCTTGCAATCGCCCGACTCGAACAAGCAATCGCCGATGCGAAAGCCAATAATCTACTCGGTGAAAAAATTCTTGGCAGTGATTTTTCGCTTGAAATGGTTATCAAGAAAGGAGCCGGAGCGTTTGTTTGTGGTGAAGAAACAGCGTTGATTCACAGTATTGAAGGCAAACGCGGAATGCCTCGTCCGCGTCCGCCATTTCCTGCGGTGTCGGGTTTGTTTGGTCATCCGACGATTATTAACAATGTTGAAACATTAGCGAATGTTCCGTCTCTAATCAAAAACGGTGCCGATTGGTTTGCTTCTGTGGGAACAGCCGGAAGTAAAGGAACCAAAGTGTTTGCTTTATCCGGTAAGGTTTCCCGTACAGGATTGGTCGAAGTTGCGATGGGAACGACGTTACGGGAAGTCGTCTTTTCTATTGGCGGCGGAATTGCCCGCGGCAAAGCGTACAAGGCGGTACAAATTGGCGGTCCGTCCGGCGGTTGTATTCCCGAATCACATCTTGACATTGAGATTGATTATGAATCGCTGAAAACTGTTGGAGCAATGATGGGTTCCGGCGGTCTTGTTGTTATGGATGAGGATAACTGTATGGTTGATGTTGCGAAATTCTTTATGGATTTCATTCAACGTGAAAGTTGCGGTAAATGTATTCCGTGTCGAGAAGGAACACGGCGAATGTTGGAAACGCTGAATCGAATTACTCGCGGACGGCGTCACGAAACCGGTAAACAAACGCTTGAACGTTTCCAAAGTGTCGTGTATCTTGAACATTTGGCGGAGGTTATTCGTGATACTTCGCTTTGTGGTTTGGGGCAAACTGCTCCGAATCCGGTACTTTCAACATTGCGTTGGTTTCGGCACGAATATGAAGCACACGTTTATGATCGGATATGTCCGGCGAAAGCATGTGTCGATATGATTCAATATCAGATTACCGAAAAATGTACCGGCTGTACACTTTGCGCACGAAAATGTCCCGCCGACGCCATTGTCGGAACGGCAAAGAATACACATCATATCATTACGGATAAATGTATCAGTTGCGGTGCTTGCGCCGACTCCTGCCGTTTCCACGCAATTGAAAAAGTGTAGATTGAAAAGTGTAGATTGAAAAAGTGTAGCCAATGTGTAACCGATATTTCAAGTATCATATTTCAGGCAATGATCATTTTTAATGTTGTAACTTTTTATGGGAATTTCTAGAAACCACAAATATATTTTTATTAACCACAGAGGACACAGAGAACACAGAGGAAATTTTTAATTGGAATCAAAATATTATTTAATATTTGACTTTTGATTTAAAATAATTTTTTTTAAATCTTTCTCCTCTGTGAACTCTGTGTTCTCTGTGGTTAAATAAAAACAGGTTATTAAAGGTTGCCTTATGTTAATGACGTAAATCGTTACAACATTACTAAAACTCTAACTTAAAACGATGCAAGTTGGTATTTTAATGGGCAGTGACAGCGATTGGCAGAAAATCAACGGTGTTGTGAAATCGCTGGAAGAATTTGGTGTTTCGTATGAAATCAATGTGATGAGTGCGCATCGAACACCGGATTTGGTTAAAAAGTATGCAGAAGAAGCGTTTGGTCGCGGTATTCGCGTAATAATTTGTGCGGCTGGTGGGGCGGCTCATTTAGCGGGAGTAGTGGCTTCGCATACAATACTTCCGGTGATTGGTATTCCTGTTCCGACAGAACTTTCCGGCGGTCTTGACTCGTTGCTCTCAACAGTTCAAATGCCGGGCGATATTCCTGTGGCAACTGTTGGTGTTGGTTCCGGCGGTGCTCGCAATGCCGGACTTCTTGCCGTTCAGATTTTAGCCCTTTCAAACCCAACATTGCAACAAAAACTAATTGATTTCAGAAAAGGTCTCGTCTCAAAAATAGCCGAAAAAAATATGAATTTGAAAAAATCATTAAAATAAAAAGAGAAATTCCACTGAATAATTCTGAATAAATTGGAAATAAACAAGCGTAATGTCTTATCATAAAAGAAATTATACGCAATTATAATCTCTTTATGAATCTCTCCATAATCCCCCACTGTACAATTGTTAAAATTGTGGGAAAATAGGACGAATTGTTTGTTTATTGTTTACTCATTGCAGAAGAATTGCAGAAAATCAAATTATGCTTAACTTAAAAGAAACAAAAACGGAAAATAATTATTCCGTTTCAAAAAACATGTCATCAATCGAAAAACTTCGTAATATTGGAATTTCGGCACATATCGATTCCGGTAAAACAACCCTTAGCGAACGCATTTTGTTTTACACCGGTAAATCCTACAAAATCGGTGAAGTCCATGACGGCAACGCAACAATGGACCACATGGAACTCGAACAAGAACGCGGTATCACAATCACCAGCGCAGCAACCAGCGTCGAATGGAAAAATCATTTCATTAACCTAATTGATACGCCCGGACATGTTGATTTTACCGTTGAAGTTGAACGTAGTTTGCGCGTATTGGACGGAGCCGTTCTTGTTCTTTGCTCGGTTGGAGGCGTGCAAGCACAGTCAATAACAATTGACCGCCAAATGAAACGCTATCAAGTTCCGCGTCTTGCTCTCGTCAACAAAATGGATCGAACCGGCGCAGATCCCTATCGCGTTGTTAAACAACTCAAAGAAAAACTTGATTGCGACGCAGTTCTCATGCAAATTCCTATCGGGAAAGAAGCCGATTTTGAAGGCGTGGTTGATTTAATCGAACAAAAAGCAATTTACTTCGACGGAGAACGAGGCGAAAAAATCCGTTATGAAAAAATTCCGGCAGCATTGGAAGTTGACACCCGAAACGCCCGCCAACATCTGCTTGAAGCGTTGGCAATGTTCAGCGATGAACTGATGGAATTACTCCTCGAAGAAAAAGAACCTCCGCTTGAAATGATTCATCATCTTGTCCGTGATGCGGTTTGGTCGCGGCAATTGACGCCGGTTTTTTTGGCAACTGCGTACAAAAATAAAGGCGTTCAACCTTTACTGGACGCAATAGGTCGTTATCTTCCTTCACCGCTGGACAGCGATAATTTTGCGTGGAAATATGGTTGCGATCAAAAAGACGACAACGCCCGAATATTACTCCGCCCCGATCCCAAAGCCCCAACGGTGGCAATGGCGTTTAAAATCGTTGAAGACCCTTACGGAACATTGACATTTATGCGTGTTTATCAAGGTTCTCTGAATAAAGGAGAAACTTATTACAACCAACGAACCGGCGAAAAAGAACGAATCAGCCGTATTTTCCGAATACACGCCGATAGCCGCGAAGAGATTGAAATCGCCGAAGCCGGTGATATTGTTGCGGTTATTGGAATTGATTGTTCCAGCGGCGATACGTTTTCGTCCGAAAAAGATTTTTGTACATTGGAGTCAATGTATGTTCCTGAACCGGTTATTCAAATTGCTATTAAATCTAAAACGACCAAAGATGCCGACCGTCTTAGTAAAGCGTTGTATCGGTTCCGCAAAGAAGACCCGACTCTTTCTATTTCAACGGATCCTGAAAGCGGTGAAACGTTAATGGCGGGCATGGGCGAACTTCATCTGGATGTTTATGTTGAACGCATCCGCCGTGAATACAAAGTCGAAGTCGAAACGTCGCCGCCAAAAGTTAATTACCGCGAAGCCCCGACAGTTGCGGTTGATTTCGATGTGAAACACAAAAAACAGTCCGGCGGAAGCGGGCAATATGCTCACATTGTCGGACACATGGCTCCAATTCCCGAAGACGCCGAAACAACAGAAACATTTTTATTTGAAGAAAAAATCGTCGGCGGTACAATTCCGTCCAATTATATTCCGGCGATTGAAAAAGGATTTCGTGGTTCATTGGAAAAAGGTCCGGTTGCGGGATTTCCGGTGGTTGGTTTGAGTATTTTGGTGAACGATGGTTCTTTTCACACGGTGGACAGTTCGGATTTAGCGTTCCGAATTTGTGCGCAAACGGCGTTGCGGGAAACATTTCCGCGAATGAAACCGACCTTGCTGGAACCGGTGATGCGGTTGGAAATTGAGTGTCCGAGCCAATTTCAGGGAAATGTTGTGGGCGACTTAAATTCGCGGCGCGGTTTGATCAATGTTACGGAAACAATCGGCGTTTCCACACGAATTGAAGGCGAAATTCCGCTTGCCGAAACTTTCGGATATTCAACAACTCTCCGAAGTATGACGCAAGGACAAGGAACTTTCTCAATGGAATTTCTAAAATATAAAAAAGTTCCCAATTCCATTCAGGAAACAATCATCAAAGAACGAAAAAAATAGTTGAGGTAATTTCTAACAACCGGTTTTTTACTTAAGCACAGATTATTTAACCACAGAGAACACAGAAAAAAATGTCCGCAGATTACGCAGATTATTTTTTGATAATACGAACAACAAAATATACAATTTTTTTAACTTTGACTTTATTTTTATTTCATGTTTTCGTTATTTTATATTTTGAAATTCATCTGCGATAATCTGCGTAATCTGCGGACAATTTTCTTTTCTCTGTGGTTAATAAAAATAAATTTGTGTTTTTTAGAGTTCCCTAAATTGATTTATGACAAATAATCCTGCACAAATCGGGCAATATCGTTGCGGAAAAGGCGAAAAACTTCTTTTGATTGCCGGACCTTGTACATTGCAAGAGGAGTTTAACGAGATTATTGCGGAAACATTGGTTCGGATTCAGGAACGGTTTCCGATCAATGTGATTTTCAAAGGTTCATTTGACAAGGCAAACCGGACGAGTATTGATTCGTATCGTGGAGTTGGGATGGAGCGTGGGCTTATGATGCTTGACGAGGTTAAGCAGAAAACGGGTTTATCTGTAACAACAGATATTCACGAATCTTATCAGGCGGTGCCGGTTGCTCAGGTTTGTGATCTTCTTCAAATTCCTGCATTTCTGGCGAGGCAAACGGATTTATTGGTTTCGGCGGCGTTTACTGGTCGGGCTGTCCATGTCAAAAAGGGTCAATTTCTTGCTCCGTCGGACATGCAAAATATTGTCCGAAAGTTGGAATCATCGGGTTGTCAAAATATTTTGCTTTGTGAGCGCGGGACATTTTTTGGTTATGGTCGATTGGTGAACGACATGCAATCGCTTGTAATTATGCGTGATTTTGGGGTTCCGGTTTGTTTTGACGCAACACACAGTGTTCAGGAGCCGGGCGGTCTTGGTTCTTCGACTGGCGGCAATCGTAGAATGATTGAACCATTAGCGAGGGCGGCTATTGCGGTTGGGATTGACGCTTTATTCCTTGAAACTCATCCTGAACCGGATAAATCTCCAAGTGATGGAGCGAACATGTTACCGCTTGACCGGCTTGAAGATTTTCTCGAACACATTTTAAAAATCCGCGAAGCATCCGAATTATAATCGTAAAAATAATAAATTCCGCATTGCAAAATTCGCAACAATAAATGTAAGCAACATTACAACGGTTGATGTTATTCCGAATTTCCGGTCATAAACGAATTAAATTATTGATTATTTTGCAAAAATTTTGCCGAATAATGGCGAAATTCTTTGGTAAAGGACGGATTCTTTGATAAATCTTTTGGTATGAGGCAAGATTTCAATTGACAGAAATGATTTTTTGCTTAAAATGTGAAAACTAATTTAATCACAATGCGTTATTTCTTGCCGATTTGTTTTTCGGCAAACGTGTTGTTGGTTATTTCAAAACCTTTGTAAAAACTAATGAGTATAACAATGGAAAATTTAATGGGATGTTTGGTTGTGTTTTTGGGAATTTTTACGGAAAAATTCCAGCAAATGTTAAACATGGTAAACTGGGAAAGATACGGGGGGGGGGGCTATCTGGAGTAGAAAGAGTAGAGCAAACCGTAAAGGATGTTCACGCTCTAACCTCTTTTCCACAAACCTCTTACAACGTTTCCGCTCTTCACCGTTCGGCTTTACATTGGTCGAACTTCTTGTGGTCATTGCGATTATCGGTGTCTTAATCGCTCTGTTGTTACCCGCAGTTCAGGCGGCGCGTGAGGCGGCAAGACGGATGATGTGTACAAATCACCAGAAACAAATTGTGCTGGGAATGCACAATTACCACGATGTTCAAAAAACCTTTCCATGGGGAACACGCGGTTATATGATGGGAACATGGGCTGTACAAACATTGCCGTTTATTGAAAAAAACCAAATCTCTGCGGAGTATAAGTGGGATGCTGAGTATTCTGCTGGAACTAATTTCAATTTATTGAGTAATTTGGTGATTAACACCTACACTTGTCCTTCGGACGGTAACCAAAATAAGAGTTCATACATGGAATTTCGTGAACACAATTACGTTGTTTGTATGGGACGTGAGGGAGTCTATAGTTTTACCGCTGATCGTATGGCACCGGCGTATGATCCTCGTAACTGTTTGATTGACGGAGTGGTTTTTGCTAGAGAGTCACAATACCGTGCTATGTTCATTGGTAGTTGCAAAACTGGTGGTGCTTACCCACTTACAATTGCAATGGAAGATGTTACTGACGGAACATCTAATACCGTTGCTCTATCGGAAACTGTTCAAGGTCTTTCACCGGATGGTAATCCTAACGATCTTCGCGGTCTGATTTGGTGGGGATATGGATGTTATTTTAATACAAACCAGTCACCTAATACAATGGTTGCGGATATCTCTTCGAATGCCTTCTATTTGACAGGACATGTTCAACATCCTTTGTCGTCAATGGCTACTTCTGTAAGTGCGCAAGGTAATTACACGAGAATGGCGGCGCGAAGTTGGCATGCCGGCGGTGTTAATGCCGGACTTGCGGATGGTTCTATCCGATTTGTTACAAATCAAATTAATCTGGACATTTGGCGCGGCGTAGGTTCTACAAACGGCGGCGAAGTTGTTTCATTACCGTAATTGTTGTCTGAACTATGATTTTGTGTGATTTAGTTGTTTACTATGATTGCGTGAACAATATATTGTCTTAAAAATCATAATAATCACAAAAATCATAC
>JAISNF010000085.1 GCA_031276415.1 Planctomycetaceae bacterium | reverse complement strand
CCAATCTCGATCAATTAAAATTAGATGATAACGCCCCTGTTTTACCGGATCAAAACGGCGATTACCCAATCGCCATGCCGGGAAAAATAAGTTGATCAGAAAAAAACATCCGCAGATTTCTCCGCAGATTTAGCAGATAATCGCAGATAATTTTTAAATTTGTCCGCAGATTACGTGGATAGCCGCAGATTATTTTTTGTTTTATATTTAAAAATTATCTGTGATAATCAGCGTAATCTGCGGACTCTTTGCTTTTCTCTGTGGTTAATGAGAATAAATTTGTGGTTTTTAGAAGTTTCCAACGGTCAATTTTATTCAGGATTCATTGCGGTGGATTTCTTCGGCTTTGCTTTTGATTGCCGCCAGGTCAAGTTTGCCGGTTCCCAACACCGGAATCGAATCAACCCGCAGAAAACCGTCAAGATGCGGAATCCAAAGATGCGGTAAGCCGTTCGCAATCATCTGTTCGATAATCTCCTGCGAAGTCAACGGCAACTCCTTGTGCAATACAATAATCTGCTCGCCCCGCGTCGAATGCGGTAACGCCGTAACAGCAATAAGCGGCTCCGCAGAATGTTCCGCCTGTTCCGATTGTTCGTCGGATGTTTTCGTTTTCGCAACAATTTTTTGAATCTCTTCCTCAATCAGAATATGCGGAATCATTTCACCGGCAATTTTGGAAATACGCGTCTGACGCCCCGTAATCCAAAGAAAACCGTCTTCGTCCATTTTGCCAATATCGCCCGTAATATACCAACCGTTTTTGAGAACCTCAGCAGTTAATTCCGGCTGTTTGTAATACCCTTTCATGACAATCGTACCTTTCACAATAATCATCCCAATCTCGTTCGGCGGTAAATCCGCTCCCGTCTCCCAATCAATCACTTTAACCACAACATTGATAATCGCCCGACCAATAGAACCGTCCTTCCGGTAAATATGGAAATGATCAAAAACCCGATTTTCCGGAACATTTGTTGCCGGCAACGGCGATAATTCCGTTGCGCCAAACCCTTCGCTCGGTCGCACTCCGTAACGCTTTTCCCAAGCATCAATCAAGTCTATCGGCAGTTTTTCCGCACCACACATTACCGTGTGAATGTGTTCAAAATATTCCTTCGGACATCGACGTAAAAAGTTACGCAAAAAGGTCGGCGTTGAAGCAAGAAATGTAACCGGATATTTTCTCGCCATCTCGCCAATTTTTTTCGGCTCCAACGGACTAAAATGGAAAACTCCCGATCCGCCGCAAAAAATCGGTAACCAAAAATTGCCCATAAAACCAAAAGCGTGAAAAAACGGCAGAAAACCAAGAACAGTGTCCTTGCTGTTCAAATGTAACGCCCCGACAAATCCGCGACCCACTTCCGCAAGATTATTGTTCGTCAACATCACTCCCTTAGGACGCCCCGTCGAACCCGATGTGTAAATCAGTGTCGCTAACTCGTCATTAAGACCCTTTCGGTGAAGCCCAAGAAACTTTTCAAGTATCCAACGAGGTAAAATTGTTGCGTCTCCAAGACAATCTATTTTCGTCCAAAAAGAAACTTTGGGAATCAAATCTTCCGAACAAATAATCTCCGCATCCAACTTTAAGTCGGGAAACCGATCAATAACTTTTCGGCTCGTCAGAACATGTTTGATACCGGCTTGTTTGATACAATAATTGATTCCGTCCGTTCCAAAAGTAAAATTCAAATCCACAGGAACACGCCGATCCAACGAAAGCGCAGCATTCAAAATACAACCGCCCACCGACATCGGTGCCAAAACTCCAACATGCGGTTCCTCTTCCCGCGAACCAAGAACATATTTTTTCAGCAACTGCCGCGAAATTAACGCCGCCGCTAAAAATTTGTAACCGCTAAACTGAATACCGGAAGAATCCGCAAACAAAAGTTTCCAACCGCGTTGACGACAAGTTTTGATGAGAGATCGCGCCGGAATTGGTAACAATTTTGTGTTGTGTTCGCGGTAAGTGTCAACGCCAAGTTCCTGAACCGCAAGTTGAACCTGTTGCGGATATTGGGGATTGTAAATCGGTTTTCCAAACGCAATAATCACGTCATTGAGTAAACGGCGCGGACGAAAAATAATTTTTTTATCGCCATATTTGTAACCAAACATGCTTTCATGAAGTCCGCCGATATGACACGGAATAACCGGAACATTATCCGTACCTTTCAAAATCGACATGAAACCGGCTTCAAAGGCTTTCATCTGACCGTTTCGGGTAATGCCGCCTTCAGCAAAAATCCCGACAAGTTCGCCGTTTTTCAACGCTTCACGGGCAGTTCTCAACGCCTGAACAATACGTTTGGGATTACCGGGAAGAAGTTTAATCAATCCCGTTTCACGAACACAACCTTCAAAAAATTTCGGAACCATCGGCTCAAAAGCCAGAAATCGGATGTTGCGCGGACAAGCAGCATATAAAATAAGTCCGTCCAACAAACTGACATGATTTGAAACCAACAATGCACTGCCTTCTTTGGGAATATTTTCAAGACCGATAAATTTCGGACGATAAACAACGTGAAGCAAAATACGTAACACAAAAATAATAAGCGGTCCGTTAAACCAATACGCCAAAGCAATACTAACCGCTATCGTTGATAAACCGGTTACAATCCAAATGATTAAACTGGGATGATTATAAAATGTTGCAAAAACTTTCGCTCCGGCAAGACCAAGTCCGATAAATAAAAACATTGCGGAAAAAGTCATAAAATTATAAGCGGCGATCATTCGTCCGCGTTGAGTCGTCGGACTTTTTTCCTGAATATAAGCGGCTAACGGAATATCGTACAAACCCGCCCAAAGACCGGTCATTAACATCATTACTGTTGCGAAAAGATAAGGCAATGCCCAAGGTGTCCCGTAACCGGCTTTGACTTCGGTGGCGTAATTCGGCGTGAAACCGAGAATAAGAATGAAAATTCCCATTCCCAATGCGCCAATAGGAACAAGCCCAAGTTCGATACGCTTACCGGAAACCCAACCGCAAAACACCGCTCCAATTCCAATACCAATCGTCAACACCGCCGCAAGAACCGTAACATGTTGCTGCTGAACCATCAGAAATTCCGTAGCAAATTTGTCGATATTATTTTGGGCAAGTGCCGCAAGTCCCCAGAAAAACGCACTGGCAATTGAAACCCAAAACAAATTATGATGAGAAAACAAAGCGGCAATATCGCGTCCGGTTTGCAGAAACGGATTGAGCGGAAATTTTGCACCGGGCGCAACCGCTTTCATCTTGGGAATGAAAAAACTGGAAAACAAACCAAGTCCCGCTGCGCCAAGAAGAACAAGAGCCGTTATCCAAATATGCTGACCGCCGGGAATATCGGTCGGGAGATTATTTTCGTAAATTGTTGTCCAGAAAAAAACGTAACCGCCAAGAATCTGACCGGAAACACAAGCAAGCATCGTAAGCATGGAAACAACTCCGTTTGCGGCGGAAATACTTGTTTCAGGAACAAGATCGGGAATTGTTCCGTATTTTGATGGGCTGAAAAAGGCGGCTTGAGAACCAAGCAGAAACATGATGCCGAGCAAAATAATGATTTTGAGCGGCATTCCGTTACCGGAATGAGCGGCTTCGGCGGCGGTCGGTCCGAGACAAATCACTCCGACTGCAACCGCAAGAAGCAACATTTCAACTAATTTACACCAAATCACAACATTCCGGCGGCTAAAACGGTCGGTAACATAACCGGCAATAGATGTCCAGAGCAAAAACGGCAGAATCAAAAATGCACCGCCGAGAAATCGGATTAAATCACCATTAGCGTATTCTTTACCGATTGGCACGAGAAGCCAACGAAAAGCGTTATCATTGAAGGCAACGGTAAATTGTGTAATCAGTAGAGCGATAAAACCTTTATTCCAAAGCGAGTGTGGTTTTTCAGAGTTCATGAGAGCAAGCAGACAAAATAAAACATTGTTGGGTTTGAAACGTTGCCCGATATTGGGATTTCCTGATATCAGATAATTTTCCGATATTGGATATTTGTGATAATGACCGCCGGTCAAAACACACAATGCGGAAATTATAAAGGAAGAACAAACAACATGGAACAGGGGAGTAAATAGTTGCGTAACCGTTCACGATTCAAACCTATTATCGTGAATGATTACGTTTTTTCTATGTTCTCTGTGAACTCTGTGTTCTCGGTGGTTAAATAATGATTAAATAATCGGTGCTTAAATAAAAGAGCGGTTATTAGAAATTACCATAAAATAAATTGCAGATTGGAGATTCGGAAATCTTCAATCTGCAATTCTAAACTTTTTATCGGTAAATTTGAGTTGCGGTTAGTGTTGTTAATCGCTCTTTTTGGTGTTGGTCAAAGCAGTGTAGAAATTGAAACGCTCTTCGACTTCACGTTGTGATTGTTCGATTAACTTCTCAAATACGTCCGGCTTCGCCCGATTCAAAACCGCAAATCGGTTTTGTTTCAATTCAAAATCTTTGACCAAACCTTCCGGTGCTTTCGACGTCACTTCAAGCGGTTGCGATTTGCGCGGATCATACGTGTAAAGAGGCCAATAGCCACATTTCACCGCTTCCTTTTGCAATTCCAAACCAATCTTCATGTCCGCCATACCATGAGCAATACAATGAGCATAAGCAATAATCAACGAGGGACCCGGATACGCCTCCGCCGCCCGAATCGCTTTAATCGCATGGTTCGGATTGGCTCCAATAGAAATTTGAGCAACATAAACATTACCATAAGCCATGCCCATCATACCAAGATCTTTTTTACGGGTTGGTTTTCCGCCCGCCGCAAATTTGGCAACTGCTCCCTTCGGCGTGGATTTTGAAGCCTGACCACCGGTGTTCGAATAAACTTCCGTGTCAAGAACCAAAATGTTAATATCACGCCCCGACGCAATCACATGATCAAGCCCGCCATAACCAATGTCATAAGCCCAACCATCACCACCAAAACACCAACAACTCCGCCGAACTAATGAATCCGCAATATTAAGCAAATTCAAACCGTTCACACAAGCACTCTGCGCCGTTTTATCACACGTTCCATGATCTAAATGCGACTGAACTTTCGCTTTTAACTCGGCAACCCATTGCCGCTGCAATGCAATTTCGGATTCGGTTTCCTGTTTATTGTTCAGGATATTGTCAACAAGTTCCGCTCCGAGATGTTCACGCCTTGCTGTTAGAATTTCTTTGGCGTAAGCGTTCTGTTGATCAACCGCAACACGAAGACCAAGACCAAATTCTGCATTGTCTTCAAATAATGAATTACACCACGCCGGTCCTCGACCATTGGCATCTTTGGTGTACGGTGTTGTCGGCAAGTTCCCGCCGTAAATCGACGAACAACCCGTCGCATTGGCAACCAACATCCGATCACCAAAAAATTGCGTAACTAATTTAATATACGGCGTTTCACCACAACCGGCACACGCACCGGAATATTCAAAAAGCGGCAATAAAAGTTGCGATCCCTTGATACTGTCGGCGTTGACTTTTGAACGGTCAGCCTCTGGAATCGAAAGGAAAAAGTCCCAATTCGCCCGCTCCGCATCAAGATGATCAATTTTGGGTTCCATATTGATTGCCTTGCGTCCTTCAACCGCTTTATTTTTGCCGGGACAATTCTGAACACAAAGTCCGCAACCAACACAATCATCAGGAGCCGGTTGAATCACCGCTTTGTTACCGGCAAATTCTTTGCCTTTCCAATCAGCAGAATGGAATGTTTTCGGAGCATTCGCCAATAAATCAGGGCTGAAAGTTTTGAACCGAATCGCCGCATGTGGACAAACTAAGGAACATTGACCACATTGCAAGCAAACAGACGAATCCCAAATCGGAATGTCAATAGCAATGTTCCGCTTTTCGTACTGGGAAGTTCCGGTCGGGAAAGAACCGTCAGCAGCCGGAAGCAACGCACTCACCGGTAAATCATTACCGCGTGCCGCAAGAATCTCGCCAAGTGTTTCCTTCACAAACTTCGGCGGATTACCAACCGCTCCGGTATGCCGATGCAATTGCGATGAAACCGTTTGTGGATAATGAACCTCTTTAAGAGCAGCAATCGCCGAATCAACCGCATTGTAATTCTTTTGAACAACAGCATCGCCCTTTTTGCCGTAAGTTTTTTTGATCGCTTTTTTGATATGACCAATCGCCTCTTCGGAAGTCGGGAAAAGTTTTGCCAACTGGAAAAAACAGGTTTGCATTACCGTATTGAGCCGATTACCCATTCCGGCTTCGCGGGCAACCGTTACTGCATCAACAACATAAAACTTTGCCTTTTTGTCAATAATTTCCTTTTGCAGTTCCGCCGGAAGATGATCCCAAACTTCATCGGGACCGTAAGGCGAATTAAGCAGGAATGTCCCGCCTTCGACTAACGGTTTCAACATGTCAAGTTTTTCGGTGAATACGAATTGATGACACGCAATGAAATTTGCCTTTGTAACAAAATAAGAACCTTTGATGGGACGCGGAGAAAACCGGAGATGAGATTCCGTAACCGAACCTGCTTTTTTCGAATCATAAACGAAATAACCCTGAGCGGAAAGATGAGTGTTTTCACCGACGATTTTTGTTGTATCCTTGTTTGCTCCGACAGTTCCATCACTGCCAAGACCAAAGAATAAACATCGTGTTACATCGTCCGCTTCTGTTGAATATTGCGGGTCATACGGCAAACTGAGATTTGTTACATCGTCATTGATGCCAATAGTAAATTCACGAAGCGGTTTGGATTTTGCCAATTCGTCATAGATCGCTTTTGCCATTGTGGGCGAAAATTCTTTTGAGGAAAGACCGTATCGACCACCGATAATCGTCAATTTATCGCCTGACCAATTTTCCGCAATAGCAGTAACAACATCTTGGTATAACGGTTCACCCAATGATCCGGGTTCTTTGGTTCGGTCAAGAACGGCGATTTTTTTAACCGTTTTTGGTAAAGCGGCAACAAATGCGGCACCGTCAAAAGGTCGATAAAGCCGGACATTGACAAGACCGATTTTTTCACCGCCTTTAACATGATCGAGATATTCTTCGACAATACCGGTTGATGATCCCATTGCCACAATCACGCGGTCGGCATCCGGCGCACCGAAATAATCGAATAAATGATAAGATCGCCCCGTTAATTTAGCGAATTTATCCATTTCAGCCTGAACGATTGCCGGGACTTTGTTGTACACGGAATTGCAGGCTTCGCGGGCTTGGAAGAAAACGTCAGGATTTTGAGCGGTTCCTTTGAGCAGAGGTCGATCAGGCGACAAAGACCGTTTTCGGAAGACTTTGATGGTTTCCATATCGAGCATCTGTTTGATCACTTCTTCGGGAATCGGTTCAATTCGGTTGACTTCGTGAGAAGTTCGGAATCCGTCGAAAAAGTGAAGGAACGGCAAACTTGCTTTATAAGTTGCGGCGTAGGCAATCATTGCCATATCATGAGTTTCTTGAATTGTTCCGCCGGCAATAAACGCCCAACCGGTACTTCGGCACGCCAGAATATCGCTGTGATCGCCGAAAATGGAAAGAGCATGGGTTGCAACGGTTCGGGCGGAAACATGGAAAACTGTTGGAGTTTGTTCACCCGCAATTTTGAACATAATTGGAATCATCAAGAGTAGTCCTTGTGAAGCAGTGAATGTACAAGTCATTGAACCTGCTTGCAAAGAACCATGAACGGCTCCGGCGGCTCCGGCTTCGCTTTGCATTTCCACGATTTGTGGAATAGTGCCGAAAATATTTTTCTTTCCTTTTGCTGCCCAATCATCGGCAAGTTCGCCCATAGTTGAGGACGGGGTGATTGGGTAGATTGCCATGACTTCATTACAGGCATGGGCAATAAGGGTTGTGGCTTCGTTTCCATCGACCATTAAAAAGTGGCTGTCGCTCACAGGGAATCTCCTAAAAATAAGTGGGTTGGGGTTTGCCCAGCCGTTTGGCTGGATTTATTATTTGCTCCTAATTATAATTCCGCTGAGGCAGAAAAGCGGAATGTTTTATCAAAAATGATACCCAAAGAATGAAAAGCCGTAAAGCCCCCCTTAAAATAAATCCTCAAATTTCTTTCCTTTTGCTCACAAATTGCCGTGATAATCGCTGTGATAAAAATTTGAGTAATGGGAACTTCTAAACGACACAAATTTATTTTTATTAACCAGATTTAATTAAGGTAACTTCTAATAACTGCCTTTTTATTTAAGCACAGAGAACACAGAGAACACAGAGAAGAAAAATTTAATTTTATAAAGTTATTTTAGATCAAAAGTCAAATATTAAATAACGTTTTGATTCCAATTAAAAATTTCCTCTGTGCTCTCTGTGTCCTCTGTGGTTAATAAAAATAAATTTGTGGTTTTTAGAAGTTCCC
>JAISNF010000576.1 GCA_031276415.1 Planctomycetaceae bacterium | reverse complement strand
CGCAGGTCGCTGACCTGCGGTTAAAAGTCCGCCGCTCACAACTCTGCCCCAATAGGGGCAGCACTTTTGGCATTAAATAAAGTCCTGCCCTTTTAGGGCAGAAATGACGGACGGATTTGTTACCGCAGGTCGCTGACCTGCGGTTATGAAAGTTACGCCCTTATCAGGGCGAAGATACATCAAAAAACAAAATAATCATTAAAAATACTAATGAATAGTTACAATTTGTTAAAAATAATTCCACATTAAAAAACATCCGCTAAATTTCAGTGAACGGTTACAAATTATTTGCCATTGGGTCGAGGTTTTGGGAAAACATTTGACCGGCTGGACGATATGTGGTTCACTGTTATACTTAAACAGCGAATAAATGGTTATTCCGTTTGCGGGAGTAATTTTATCGCAATGTTTTTATAATTGTATAACTATTTTGTGTTTGGTTGTTGCCGTTTTGGTCATGCGTCATTTGAAACTAAAAAGGCAATTCTCTAACAAATAGAGCGGCAATATAACAGATTTTTGGTTTTTCAAAAAGACCAATTTCATAAAAAAGTGGGAAACGATGATTCGGGGATTTTGGCGTTTAATTGGTGGTGGTTGTTTTTTTGCCGGTCCGTTTGTGGTATTGACTGTTGGAATTGTCATGATTTTGATGCATGATATTTTCGGTTCGATCAATCCCGAAACTATTGATCGTGCCGATTTGATTCGTATGATGAAATTCCGTGATTTCCGTGTATTGCCGTTGGAGACGGTGGAGGCTCTTACCTATCGTGCCGAAAGGGAATTTGGACGTAAATCGGACAATAAACCTGTATTCCAATTTTCAAAAACCGAAAAAAAACTTTATGCTTATTTTCAAAACAACAGATCCAAACGCAAATCGTTTCTTGAAACCAATCTTCTTTTAATGGCGCGAATACAGTATTTTCAATGGATGAACAATTATGTGTCTCTTTTGCCGGAGCAACGGATTATTTTGATGAAGGATGTTGTTGCCGACATGAAATATTGGCAATTGGTTTACATGGATTATCTTTACGCTGCCGAATTACCGATTCCGTCCCTATCGGAATTGATTCAGGAGTTTGACAACATGATTGAGCATTTCAAAATTGGAGCAACGCCGGAAGAGATTGCTCGAATTGACGATTTTAAACAACGAATAAATAATGCATACGCGGCTCAAGAAATCCAAGACGCCGCACAAAATTTTTCCGGCAATATTTCCGCAACCGTCTCGAATATTTTAGATTCTTTTCTGAAAAAACCAAAAAAGAATAAAAAAGAAAAAAAATAATCTCTTGTGATTATTCTATAACATTGTCTAAACGCCTCTTTGCCGAAAGATCCTCTAATGCAGCGGTTAATGTTGTTTTCTGATTTCCGGTCATAAACAAATTAAACTGATTATTTTTCAACAATTTTGCCGAATCTTTACAAATCCGAGAAAAAAAGAAAATATCCCCCTATTGACACTAACGGAAGTTATGATACGCTTTTGAAACTGATTTTGACCGCAATACGTTATTTCTTGCCGATTTGTTTCTCGGCAAACGTGTTGGTGGTTATTTCAAAAACCTTTGTAAAAACTAAGGAGTTTAACAATGGAAAATTTAGTAAAATGTTTGGTTGTGTTTTTGGCGGATTTGTTGGTGAAATACCAGCAAATGTTAAACATGGTAAACTGGGCAAACCAGGGGGGGGGGGCTATCTGGAATAGAAAGAGTAGGACAAACGGTAGAGATTGTTCACGCTCTAAACTCTTTTCTCCAAACCTCTTACAATGTTTCCGCTCTTCACCGTTCGGCTTCACACTTGTCGAGCTTCTCGTGGTCATTGCGATTATCGGCGTCTTAATCGCTCTTTTGTTGCCCGCTGTTCAAGCAGCACGCGAAGCCGCACGGCGGATGCAGTGTTCCAATAACCTCAAACAAATCGGGCTTGCCGTACACAATTACCATGATGCCCAGCAAACCTTTCCGCCAGGGAAAATTTATGTGAGACTACCCAGTACGTCACTGACAACCAATCCAAGTATCACATATCTCAATTGGGCAATTTGTATTCTGCCCTTTGCCGAACAACAACAATTATTCGATATGTTTCAAGAGAACGGAGCAAACGGTATTCCAACATATCTGGATTCGACTATTTTTCCAGATGGTCTCAACAGTACAGCCCTCAATGCCGGTATTACGGCAACACGAGCAATTGAACGGGCTTGTGCAACTATTGTTGATTTTTACGTTTGCCCCTCTGATTCGTTAACTGTTTTCAAAAAACGGGCAACACCGGACGGATTAACCGGTCAATGGGCATTGGGTTCCTATCGTGGTCTCGAAAATCGTTATAATTATAATGGTTTTGTAAATGGAACAGCAGGTTGTGGATTTTTAGATTTTCCTGATTCAGGCGGCGGATTACCTGATTCATGGCGGGGTATTTTTCACTTTGTCGGCGGACCCTTTGTTTTTGCTACAAGTTCAGATTATGGTTCCAATCGTTCTTTCAATTGTGAAACTTTTGCTTCCATGACAGATGGAACAAGTAACACAAATATTGTTACAGAACATCATTATCATGATGCGGGAAATCTTGGAAGGAATACTTTTTGGGCTTCCAGCCGTGCAATGCTTAATCTTGCTGCTGCAAGCCCTTACAGCGCAACATTGAGAGTCGAAGATTTTAAAATCTGTACAACATCCCATATTGAAGCTATGTGTCAACGTGGTGTTGGAGCCTACCATCCCGGTGGTTTCAATGCGGTACGAGGTGATGCTTCCGTAAGGTTTACCCCTGTAACTATTAACGGTGATACTTGGAGTGTTGCCGCTACGATCAGTGATGGTGATCTTGTTCCTTTACCGTAACTTTTATCAATTACTTTTTGAAAGATTATAGAACCTGTTCAAATTTACTTTAAAATTTATTTTTGGGAGATTTTTATGAAACTAATTTTGAGACAAAAAGCATTTACGCTTGTTGAATTGTTGGTGGTTATTGCGATTATCGGTGCTTTAATCGCTCTATTGCTACCTGCTGTTCAAGCGGCAAGAGAAGCGGCAAGACGAGCACAATGTACCAACAAACTGAAACAACTTGCGCTTGCTTGTCACAGTTACCATGATGTTTACAATTCGTTTCCGGCAGGTTCAACGGGACCCATGAACCATCCCTTGGCTCCGTCAACCTATAATTATACCTATCCGGGTTCAAATTGGTCTGTCTTTTTTACGATTTTACCGTTTATCGAACAGACCGCCGCTTATGACACCATTCTCCCATATCAAAAAACTATTTACGCTCACAATGTCACTTATGCAACAACAATGACTATTGGAGGAGTAGCGATAACTGTACCGGCATTGGCAACCACCGATCCCATTTATGTTGCATTAGCAAATACTTACGATGCATTTTTGTGTCCTTCAGATGTCAATGGGCGGACTTCAACGAGCACTGCTTACCCCAATTCTTACACCAATTATCGTTTTTGCACCGGAGACATTGGTATTTCTATCAATACTCGCGATATTCGATATACGCGAGGAGCATTTGGTGGTGGTGTCTGGTTTGGAACGGAAGGAATCCCTGACGGAACAAGTAATACGATCCTTTTTTCGGAACGTATTTGTACAGCCCGTGATCTGGATACAACGCTTAATCGCGACCCGCTTTTTGGCGTTGGTAGTCCTACGACAGGATGGACACAACATGTTGACACTGCGACAACGGGAATGATTGATGCGTTTTCCTATTCAGATTGTATTACATCCATTGATGGAGCAACCAAATTGTATAAATCCTCCGGCGTCACTATCCATAATTATAATAATCGGAGTGGACTAGGTTGGTGGTTTGGTATGTCAGTCAATGCAGCCATTCAAACGATCATACCGCCCAATGGTCCTAGTTGTGCTCCCAACACATCATCTGTGGGAAGAGCCTATGCTACTGCACCGACAAGTCGACATTCAGGCGGAGTCAATGTTTCCCGTGCTGATGGGAGTGTTACATTTGTTAGTGAAACGATTAGTACGGTTACTTCCGGTGTTACAACGCCAAAAGTGAAACTGATCGGTTCCTCTGATTTTGGTGTCTGGGGCGCACTCGGTACACGCAACGGCGGAGAATCAACATCTT
>JAISNF010000572.1 GCA_031276415.1 Planctomycetaceae bacterium | reverse complement strand
ACTTGATGAAGGCGAATAAAGACAATGTTGGAATGGATTGGGACAAATTTGTTACAGAGTTAAGTACGAAAGTCGATGAGGCATTTAGAGAGAGTTATCCGAATGGTTATCAAGGGCAGATGTCTCAAACAGTAGTTGCTTTTAATTATCCGGGAAAACAGGAACATTCCGAACCGGTTGCTGCCGGCAATCCATCAACGGAAGAGAAGAAGGGTTATCGTTTTGGGGTTCGTGCTGTTGCGCATCAGGGAGGCGGAATGCGTATGTTGGAGATTATTGAGAATTCCCCTGCTCAACGTTCCGGTTTGGAAGTGGGCGATGTGATTCTTGAAATCAACGGCAAAGTAATCAATACGGAAAAGGACTATTCCGATGCTGTTGACGCATCAGGAAAAAAGATGCAAGTCAAATTGATCAATACCCGTGACGGAAAAACGATTACTCCGACCATTGAACTAGGATGGTAATAATCGAATTGAAACGCAACATTTATCTATTTTTTATCCCTTAAATTACAGGAGATTTCCTATGTCGAACAGTAAACTTTCCTATTTTATAACATTATTAGTAACAACCGCAGTATTAACATTTTCGGTTTTTGCCTATACAAAACCGGAAACGGTTACTCAATCGAAAAGTATTGCGGCAACGGAACCGAAAGCAGCAGAACCGGAAACAGCCAAGCCGGAAACAACTAATCATGAAACATCCGCAACGGAAAACCGATTGGAAAACAAACAATCGGAACCACCAATAGCGGCAAACGATTTTTTATTTCGGTTTTACCGGACGGTACGCGATCAAATCGGTATCGGCAACAACACAACAACATCACCTTATGGAGTTTCCAGTCTTGGTGAGATGTTGATGTATGGTGCGGAAGGCGAGACGAAACAGGCTCTTCAGAATTTGTTTGTTCCTTCCGGACAAGCCTCCAAACGGACAACATGGTTCCATTTATCGAAAGAACATGAACGAGAATTACCGTTGGTTGTTGCCAATGGAATTTGGATTCAGAAAGGATTTCCGATTCGTTCTGCTTATACGGTAACGTTACAATCGTTATTTAATTTACAGGTAACGGAAGCGGACTTTGCCAATCATGCGTCAGAGGAATGTGCGAATATTAACGCTTGGATTGCCGGAGCGACGAAAAATAAAATAACGAAATTATTTGAATCGCTTGATGTTCAATCACGAATTGTTCTGGTGAATACGTTGAATTTTCAGGGAAAATGGGCAATTCCGTTTAATAAATCAGCGACAAAATCAGGAACATTCTATTGTACGAAAAACAAGACCGCTGAAGTTCCTTTGATGCAAAACACACTCCGGCTCAACTATACGAAAAACGATTTGTATCAAGCAGTGGCAATTCCTTATGAAAAAAACCGTTGTTCGATGATTATTGTTTTGCCGAATGAAACGTCAACACTGGATCAAGTTGAAAAGACATTGAATGAAGATTCCGTGTCAACAATGATTGACGGGATGGTTTTGGAACAAGTCGCATTGACTTTACCGGTTTTTGAGATTGAGTCGGAAATTGATTTGAAATCTATTTTGGGCAAAACGGGAGCAGGTATTGTATTTGATTCGCAAAAGGCTGATTTTTCCGGTATAAGTAACATTGAAGGACTTTATGTTGAACAGATGCTTCAGAAGGTATTCCTTCGGGTTGATGAATCCGGTACGGAGGCAGTTGCGGGAACGGGTGCTAATATTGTTCCGAAAAGTGCGAATATGCGGGAAGTTTCTCCGTTGATATTCCGTGCGGATCATCCTTTTTTGTTCTTGATTCGTGATAATACCAATGGTATCCCTTTGTTTATTGGGCGTTATGTTGCTCCGTAATCCGAAGTTAATAGCGTACCAATAAGTTTATTTTTTTTGAAGATTCCTCTTTTTTTGAAAGGACAAGTTGATGTTTATTTCAATGACACGATTTACGTTTCGTATGTTGATTATTCTTATTATTGTTTCTTTATTAATTCCGTGTTCGTTGGCACAGAGTAATAAAGACGAAAACAATAAAAAAGAAGAGACCGCGACATCGAGTGATTCGCCGAGTGCGGCATCCAAGCCGGATGAGAGTAAGAGTTGGGCGACACTGGGACGGCTCTATGTTGTTACGGTAACAGATGACGAGTTGGAAGGTGTTCCCGGACAGGTTGCGTTGAAAAACGGTGAAACAGTGGAAGCGTTGTTCAAAAACAACATTACTTCCGGAGCGTTTGCCGTCATTAAGGTTCCTGCCCAACAAATAACCCGTCAAACGATTTTTTCACTTATTTCCAATTTACCGGTCAAATCACAAGATGCGATTTGTTTGTATATTTCCGGTAAAGGCAACATGGACAGGAAATACGGTGCTTTTTTTGAGTTGAGCAAGAGCAAGGAAGAATTATATCGCTCGGAATTACGCTCGGCACTTGCCAAAAAGAATAGCCGGTTGAGTGTTCTGATTTCTGATTTTTGTGATGGCAAAGAGATTCCGGTAAAACCGGAGCCGAAGCCGGAAGAAAAAACCGAAAATACGGAACAGAAAAAACCGGAAACCGTAACCGAAGAAACGAAAAAAAATTCAAAACCCGAAACCAAAATATCGGAAACTGCTCAAACGGAAACAGTAACGGAAAAAGTGGTAGAAACACTGAAACCGGAAGTTAGAAAACCGGAAGAGATTAAAACATCGCCGTTATTTTTTGCGTTGTTTTTCCAAAGTACGGGCGTAGTGGATATTATTTCGTCGAATCCGAGTCAAAATTCGTTACCGTCTGACAAGGGCGTTGGCTGTTTTACGGAAGCATTGTCGGGACTTCTTACTGCGAATAAAAACAAGAATTTATCATGGTACCGATTATTTCCTTACATTAATCGTGGAACGGGATTAATTTTTGAAAGTATTTATGTTGACGGAGCCGATTTTGGCGGTTTGAAACAAGTATCGCAATCACCGGTTTTGTTGACTCTTGGTCAGGAAAATTACAGTCCCAATATTTTTTCTGAAATTTATCCGCGTGGAAATGATTTTGATTTGGTAATTCCGGGAGTTACCGATAAAGAGGTTGCTTTGACGGA
>JAISNF010000546.1 GCA_031276415.1 Planctomycetaceae bacterium | reverse complement strand
CACCGTTATTTTTAGTTCCGCAACAAATTGATGAAACAAAAAATAAAATTGAAGTTTATACGATGCAAGGAGAATATCGGGCGGCAGCCTTCAATCTTTACAATGCTTTAACGTTACCGATTCCTGTTCGTATTCGTTTGGAAGGGATTCCCGAAACGGAATTTTCTGTTCACGATGTGCTTTGGACGGACACGAATCGTTCCGAATCTGTTTTGTCGGCACTTCCTGAAATTATGTCCGATCACGGAAATTATTCCGTAACAGTGTTGCCCGGTCTTGTGAAACAAGTATATCTGACTTTTTGTCCGAAAAATTTACCTCCCCAATTACATGAAGGAAAAATCGTTATTGAATCGGCTGATACGGAAAAGAAACTGCTTGCTTCTATTCCATTGTCGTTACATATTTATCCGGTTAAATTTCCTGAAAAACCTTCCTTGCTTGTCGGTGGTTGGTCATACACTAATGGAAATGCACGTTATAGTGTTACACCGAAAAACCGACCGGAGTTTCTAAAACATCTTCAGGAACGGTTTGTCAATGCTCCCTGGGCAACATCTTCGACTATTTTTTCGTTCACAATTGATAAAGATTTGAAAAAAGTTACATTGAATACGAAAGAAATGGACGATTGGTTGGCTCAATGGTCGGATGCACAGGAATATTATATTTTTTTGAATGGCGGTTCTTCGATTAAGGAATACAAATTAGATTCGCCGCAATTTGAACAGGTTGTTGGTCTTTGGATTTCTGCTTGGGTGAAACACTGGCGGAGTAAAGGAATTGAGCCGGAACGAATTAATCTCCTTATACTGGATGAACCCAAAAATGATTTTAATATTACGTTGCCATTCAGTGTTTGGGCAAAAGCAATTCGTAGAGCAGAACCGAAAGTTAAAATATGGGAAGATCCTATTTCCTTCAAATCTTCAGCGGCACTAAAAGAAATTTTTGAACTAAGTGATGTCCTTTGTCCTAGGTTAAATCTTAGGTTAAATAACAAAGCAATATTTGATGCATTTTATCTTGACTGGCAAAAAAAAGGAAAAATATTACAATTATATTCCTGTTCCGGTCCGGCACGGTTGCTTGATCCGTATTCTTATTATCGCCTTCAGGCGTGGCACTGTGCAAAAATCGGTGCAACCGGTTCATTTTTCTGGGCTTTGGGTGATGCGGGCGGTTATTCTTCTTGGAACGAATATGAAGTTCGGCGGTCATTATATACACCGTTGTTTCTCGATCCGAAAAGTGAAACAGTTGTCGGTGGCAAGCAAATGGAAGCAATTCGTGAAGGAACCGAAGATTTCGAAACAATTAAAATACTTCGTAACTTAATCGAAAAACGAAAAGCAGAAAATAAACCAATTGGTAATGCTGAAACGGTACTTCGTGAATCCATTGATACTGTTCTCAATGCCAAAGGCGTTGATGCACTCTACTGGAAAGACCATAAAATCCGAACAATTGCAGATACTGTCCGTGTTCAAATTCTTGAAGAAATCGTGAAATTGAATCAATAATGTTGATATATTCATCCCACTTAAATCAAACAGCAAAACAACTGTAAAACAACAGGGAACTTCTAAAAACCCTTCTTTACTTTTTGTTAGAATTATGTTATGGCAACTTCTAAAAAACTACTTTTTAGACGAAAAAAATATTTACAAGTCCTTATTTTTAAGGATGTGATTTTTTAAAAACAATATTTTTAGAAGTTCCCTAAATAGTAAATTAAAAATAAAATTTAATTTCCATTTAACAAATTCCTCTCTGTATTCTCTGTGGTTAATAAAAATATATTTGTGGTTTTTAGAAGTTCTCTTAGGTAATTTCTTTTTTTTGGAGGCAATTACAATGGGCTATGTTGCAAGTTCACAATGGTTTGGTAAACTATTCGATAATAAATTTGGTTGTAATTGATCAGGTTTTGAAAAAGATGATCAATTATTTTCAATTCGTATCGTCCCCTTTTAACACTGTAAATGAAAGTTATGAAAGTTACAAAATCTTTACAAATTGTAAGTCTAGGTTTTTTGGCAGTTTTTATTTTGGTTTCGTCTCTTTATGCACAAAGTGTTGCGACGACACCAACCGACCGAAAAGATGAATGGTGGGTTAAACGCCATGCAGATAATGTTGCCCAAATGGAAAAAGGCGATATTAACCTGTTAATGATTGGCGATTCCATCACACACGGTTGGGATAACGCAGGTAAAACGGTTTGGGATAGTTATTACGGACACCGTAAACCTATCAATCTCGGTTTCAGCGGCGACCGCACCGAACATGTTCTTTGGCGGCTTGATCATTTGCCGCTGGATAAAATTTCCCCCAAAGCCGCCGTCCTAATGATCGGAACAAACAATGTCGGACACAACAGCAGTTCCCCAAAAGATGCCGCCGATGGTATTAAAGCAATCGTTGAAAAACTCGAAAAACAATATCCGGTATTGAAAATAATCGTTTTGAATGTCTTTCCGCGCGACAACAAACCGGACGGAAAATATCGGAAACAAGTTGATGAACTCAATTCCTATCTGCCGGAATTACTGAAAGATAAACCGAATGTAACCCTGCTCAATATCAATTCTGTTTATCTTGATGCCGAAAAAAATCTTCCCAAAGAAATTATGCCGGATTTTCTCCACCCAAATACTTACGGCTACGAACTTTGGGCAAAATCTGTTGAGCCGACTTTAACCGTCTTGCTCGGCGAAACCAATCCGGCAATTGTTCCGGTGGACAAAATGAACGAAGAATGGTGGAATAAACGCCACGAAGCCAATGTCGAAAAAATCGCCAAAAATGAAATCGAATTTCTCATGATCGGCGATTCTATTACACACGGCTGGGATGGTCAAAGTGCTTTGGTCGAAAAATATTTCGCTCAATACAAACCGGTTAATCTCGGTTTCGGCGGTGATCAAACACAACATGTTCTCTGGCGGCTTGATCATTTGCCGCTTGATAAAATTTCACCCAAAGTCGCCATGATTATGATCGGAACAAATAATACCGGAAATCGTGCCAATACGCCTTGGATGATTGCGGTTGGAGTTAAAGCCATCGTTGAGAAATTGCAAAAACAAAAACCGGATTTGCAAATTATTGTTCTGAAAGTTTTTCCGCGAGGCGAAAAGCCCAATGATTGGAATCGGTTGCGTGTCAATGAAATCAATCTTGTTTTGCCGGAATTGCTTACGGGTATGAAAAATGTTGAGATTATTGATATTAACGACGGATTTCTTGCGGAAGATGGAACCTTGCCGAAAGAAATTATGCCTGATTTTCTGCATCCGAACACCAAAGGTTATGAAATCTGGGGCGAAAAACTCGCTCCGGTGTTGAAAGCAAAATTCGGTCGGTAATTATACTCATCACACTTGACAATTCGGTTTTAGTTTTTTGACAGGATAAACAGAATTTACAGATTTTTAAATAAAAGACACAAAAATTCTATTTCTTATAAAACCGCATTTTAAAGTGCAATGAGTGTATTTATCAATCATTTATCAATTATTTATCAGTAATTTAAGAAGAAAAGGATTGAATGTTTTGACGGTGTTTGAAAATATTTTTTAATGGATTAAGAACATTTTTCAACGGAAAGGAACCGGAAGTTTTGAACATATTTTGCCGAATACTTCCGGTATTAGTTGTTTAGGTTAATTATTTTACAAACTTTATGAAGGAGATAAAAATGACATCTCGTACTTACGAATTTAGTTGGGACATTATTGGTGATATTCAGGAAGGTCGCCCTAATTTGGGTGATAAGGTCAATATTGTGTTGTATCGTTTGATGCAATATACATTCCGTGATATTGCTGAACAACGTTATGGAAAAGACGTCTGTGATCTTTTGTTTTACGAAGCGGGTTATCTTGCCGGAAAATTCTTTTTCGAACAGTATTTGAAAGAATTTAAGGAGTTACCGCTTAACAATTTTGTTGCGGAACTTCAAAAGATTTTGAAAGAACTTGGAGTGGGGATTCTTCGGGTTGAAAAGGCAAATCCTGAAACGGGCGAGTTTGTTTTAACTGTTTCGGAAGACTTGGATTGTTCCGGTTTGCCTGATCTTGGAATTGAGGTGTGTAATTACGATGAAGGTTTTATTGCCGGACTTTTTGAAAAATTTACCGGTAAAAGTTTCAAAGCCAAAGAGGTTGATTGTTGGTGTACCGGCGACCGAACCTGCCGTTTTGAAGTCAATCAAACCTGATCGTTACAATTAGAGAACACTTCTAAAAACCACAAAGATATTTTTATTAACCACAAGAGGACGCAGAAAACACAGAGGAATTTTTAATTGGGATCAAAACATCATTATTTAATATTTGACTTTTGCTCTAAAATAATTTTATAAAATTAATTTTTTCTTCTCTGTGTTTTCTCTGATTAAATAATTTGTGCTTAAATAATGTGCTTAAATAAAAAGCCGGTAATTAGAAGTTACCAATAGTTTTATTATTGCCCAAAAGATTTTGGAAGTACTCTGTTGCTTCGTTTGAAATTGATTTATTGTTCACTCCTAATTTACCGGAGGAAGCGGCTTTTCCCGGAAAGGTCGCAATAATTAAATCGGTCATCTTTCAGGTCATAATTGGGTGTTGTATCGTGTTTTAATTTCAATTTCCATTCGCAAACAAAAATCAAGTCGGCTTGAGTTTATCCGAAAAGTATTAAATATTATCTCTTTAACAGAGCCGCAGAAATGTTTGCTAAAAATTCTATTTCCTATTGCGTAACATGAACGCCGACAGCCTTACATTATTAAGACAGATTTTGTCAGGGCGTTCTATTCCTTCTTTAGAGGGAATACCTTTTGAAAGTGCGGAAATCGAAGCTATTTGCAGAGAATTGGCGACGATTCGGGAACTTCTTTTAAGATTTTCCAACGGCAATTTGGACGACAACATTACGATTCGCGGGGCGATTGCGGGTTGTTTGAAGACGTTACAAGCCAATCTTCGTCATTTGACGTGGCAGGTTCAACAGGTTGCGGAGGGGGATTTTTCCCAGCGTGTTGAATTTATGGGAGCGTTTTCTCAGGCGTTCAATTCGATGGTTGTGCAGTTGGAACATTCTTTGACGGAATTGAGAGAAAGTGAGAAGCGTCTCCTGAAACTGAACGACGAATTGCAAGATGAAATCCGGTTTCGCAAAATTGCGGAAAGAGAATTAAAACATAGTGAAGAACGTTGGAATCTTGCGGTTCAATGTAGTCGTGATGGTATTTGGGATCTTAATCTGAACACCAAAGAGGCTTGGTATTCCGAACGGTTTTTGGAAATGTTTCAATATTCGCCG
>JAISNF010000542.1 GCA_031276415.1 Planctomycetaceae bacterium | reverse complement strand
GAATAGACTACAATGAAATTAAATCAGTGTTTCACATCATGATGATTATTCATAACATGAAACAAACATCACAAATTTTTTGGTGTATCACATTTTTATACGGAATTGTCTGGACATTTCTACCATTTCTGCTGGAACCGAATTTTCGTTATGACGTGATTGAAATGTTCTTTATTGGCAAGGAAGGAGTTATTGCCACATTTAAACATCCGGCGTTGAATGCTATCATTTTAGAAGTCGTATATCAGGTCTTGGGACAAAATTCTGTTGCGCCGTATTTTTTATCGCAAATCTTTTTTCTGACAACTGCATGGACAATTTGGCGGTTGGGACGTGAATTTCTTTCGCCGCAAAACGCTCTCTTTGGTTCTCTATCATTTTATTGTTATTGGGGATTTTTTTACAAATCGTTGTATTATAACCACAACGTTATTCTCGTACCGGCGTGGGGATTTGTAACCCTTTTTGCTTTCTTTTCTCTAAAATATAACCGTTACCGTGATTGGATTGGACTTGGTGTAGCAATTGGTTTTGGTGTTTATTGCAAATATACGCTGCTGTTGCTTATTGTTTCGATTCTCCTTTTCATGTTCCTGAATAAACCAATGCGAAAATATTGGTTTCAATTGGGTCCTTATCTTACTTTGTTTATTTCTTTGATTATTGCTGCTCCGCTTATTGATTGGATGATTCAAAGTGATTTCTCCGGTCTGAAATTTACTTCAACTGCTTACGGTCTTGAAAAAACATTGACCAACCGTTTTATTGCCCTTTGTAACGATGCTCTTATTGCTCCGCCGTTGTTGGCTATTTCTTTTATTGTTTTATTATTTCCGCTTTTCAAATTTCCAATACGTTTTCAAAAACTTGATCAAGACCAATATTTTGTTCGTAATTTTTTATTGGGAATGATTGGTTTACCTTGGTTATTGTCGGCGGTTTCATGTTTTGTGTCGGCAACGCCTTTAGAATTCGGCAGTTTTATTCAATTACCGATTTTTTTCGGTTTACTTCTTCTTATTGTTTTTCAGAAACAACAAACTCGTCTGGCAAACCGTTTTGTTTGGTTGATTTTCGGATTAACGATGTTTGGTTATCTTTTGGGTTATTCGGCGCATATTTATCATTCTCGTTATGTTACAACGCGGCTGGTTCATTATCTGTATCCTGGCAAACAACTGGCAAAAGAAGCAGAAAAAATCTGGCACGAAAAATACGATAAACCGTTACCTTACGTCACCGGTGGTTGGTGGCTGGCTGGCAATGTTGCTATTTACAGTGAGGATCGTCCGACTTATCATGGAGCCGATCATCCTGCTTGGTTGAGTGATGATAGTTTTCCAATTAGTAATTGGTCAACCGACCAGGATGTTCTGAAACAAGGCGGACTTGTTTTTTGGGTAACAGGAAAAGATTATCAAACTCTTCCCGAATTAGTACAAAAACGGTTTCCTTCTGCGCAATTGTTACCGAAAACCATTTGCTTAGAACCTAATAATCTCAATCAAAAAGAACCGTTTTATGTTGGTGTTGCGATTATTCCGCCGGACAATTCTATTCAAACAGAACCATTTCATCCTACACCATATCGTTTGTATTAAATCAAACTTGTTCGCAGATAATGAGCGAATAACAGCGCAATACAGATTATGAAAATGTTTGGGCAATAATTCCGCTTGCGTCAAACCTCATTTCCACCTAATTTTCCTAACAAAACAACCTCAGTAGCAATGTTGTCTTAATTGTTCGAAAACTCTTTTCCACATCCGCAAGACATTTATAATCCCGTACAATATCCGAAGCCTCCCGCTCTTCCGACGGAATATTGGTACGAATCACATAAAAACCGTCCACTTCCGATTCCTCCTGAATTGACTTTGTGTTACCGGAATAAACCTGAATTGAAATAGGAAAACCTCGCGAATCCGTGAACAGGTACAAATAATCAAACGTTTATCATCTGCGATTATCAGCGTCATCTGCGGACGGAAATTAAAATGTGAGAGCGAGACCGAATTGTCCGGTGTGGGCGGTGGAATTTTCGCCGAGATTAAAATCGTAATCGCCGAATATTTTTGTGTGTTTTCCGATTTTGAAATCACCGCCAAAACCAAGATTCAAATTGTTACGTCCGAGATTGGCTCCGGTTAAAACGCGGTTATTGTTACCTCCGACAATTGTTGTTCGTGAAACACCTGCCAAATCGCCGGCAACTTGATAGCCGTATTGTAACCGTGTTCGCAAGTTTTTGTAACTTGCATTGAGACCGATTCGCAAAACGGTTTGTTCAATATCGCTCTTGCCAACCGACAACGGCAATTCCGCAACATTAACCCTGAACCCGTCCGACCACGCCTTTTGGAAATCAATCGCCGCAAGCGGCGAAATGATTATTTTGTTGCGTAAATGAAACGGTTTGAACAATTCTAAACCGGCGTAAAAAGCATCGCCGTTGTATTTGGTGTTGGAATTTGTGGGAGTTCGGCGTAATTCAAAGTTTTGATTTCCGTAACCCAAGAAGGCGTTGGCGTAAATCTCTGAAATTTTCAATCGTGCATAAGTTCCGAATGTGTAATCGTCGGCTTCAATTCTGGCAACGGAATTATAAACTCGCGGGTTGCCGTAACCAAAAACAAGTCCCGTCATCAACTTGCTGTTCACCACTCGATCAACACCGATCATCATTCCGCCTTGCGATGTTTTGTAACCGAGAGCGTTGAAATCGCCGTCAACTTTTTCGGCACGATAATAACCTTCAAACCAAAATTCGTGTTGGGAATTTTTCCGGTTATAAGTTACTGTACTACAAGGAGATTGACCGCGTATAATATTGTTGGAATTATTTGGAGAATTATTGTTAAAATTACTAATATTGCGAAAATTATTGACCGGAAGATTGGCAAGATGATTGAAAACGTGCAAATAAGGTTGACGTAACGCCAAATCGTTGGCTTCGACTGCCAACTCCGCAACAAGCAGCGGGCGAATCAACGCTTCGAGTTGTTCTTGCGTATCAAGCGACAACAATGTTTCCTGAATGGGCGAATAACCGTCCAGTAATCCGGCAATTTTTATTTGATTTATTTTGAAATGATTTTCGGCGGTGTATTCTTCGGCGGTTTGAATATTTTTCGTAATTCCCATTGTCGTTAGATTTTCGTTATAAAACGGTTCAAAAAAGACGAGTAATTTTTTTACCTTAATGAATTGATTGGTGAGTTGGTCGGTATTCAGCGGATTATTCGCAACAATAACATTATTGATTGTACCGTTGGGAACTTCGGAGATTTTAACGAGATTTATTTTTCCTTCAATATTGACCGTATCTGCTTTAATTTTATTTTCGGCAACAGTAAAATTCATTTCCGTACCGTTTTCAAGCGTAAAGATTCCTCCGGTTTCAACACTTTTTGAACCACTCAAATCAAGAGCGGCTGAAGTATTTTTATACGTTAAATTTTTTCCGACAAATAATTTATCATTGATATTTACTGTTCCGTAAAATTCTGCGTTTCCGCTAATTTGTGTGTTATTTGCAAGATTGAGGATTGTATTTTCGGACTGGTTATAGTTTCCGTTCCAGATATTTTGTAAATTGAGAACGCCGCCGGTTTGGTTGAGATTTCCTGTTGCGGTATTATTTCCGGTCAAGGTTAATGTTCCGCCGGAGTGAGTCAAGTTTCCGTTACCGGTAATTTGTCCGCCGAAGTTTCCATCGTTTGCAACAGTTAAATTACCGGTCAGATGAATATTTCCGTTGTAGTTATTATTTGTTCCGGTTAATTCTACTTCGCCGTCATTGACATTTAATTTGAGATTTCCGTTCAATGCGTCATTGGCGGACAAGGTTAATTTTCTTGTTCCATTTTTATTTAATGTTCCTGTGCCGGAGAATTTATTGTTATTTGTTTTGTCGGTTGTGTAATTGAGTGTCAGGGTGTTATTTGCCGCAACGGTAATTCCGGTTGCGAAATCAATTTCATTTTGAAAAATTGTTTCACCTGTTGCGTTGAGGTTCAACGTTTTACCGGTAATTTTTTCGCCGCTAAAAGTGTAACCGTTTTCATTGACGGTCATATTATCAACGGTAACACCGCCGCTTTGTATTGCAACATTTTTTTGTGTTGTTGTTCCGAAAGTTACATGATCGTTGTGTAGAAATTGGTTGACGTTATCGTTGTTGTCAAGTTTTCCGTTCCAGTTACGATTGGCGATATTCCAATTTCCGTCGGCGTTTCCAGTCCATGCAACAGTTGTATTTTCTAATTTATCGACGAGAAGTACGAGGCTTTTCTGTTCGTCATTTGTTGTTACGAGCATTTTATCATCGGCGCGGGTATTTTCGATAGAGGAGCCGTTGTACAGAATTGTTGTCGGCAAGACCAATGACGAAAAGCCTGTCGAACCGCTAGTATTTTGTGCGAGAACGTAACGTGTATCGCTTGTAACATTACCGCGAATATCGATAGCGGCAGAGCCGGTTATTGTTCCGGTTGTGTTAAGATTCAATGCCGTATGTGTTGTATCAATATCTTCAAACGCAAGAGTTCCGTTGAGTGTAACATTTCCGGCGTTGACGGTGTTATTTTTACCGACAGATAAAAGTGTAGCGTTATTTTGTAAATCGAAACTGCCCGTATTTGTGCTTCCTCCGTAAACTGCTTCACCTTTTAATTCGAGCGTTCCATTATAAACGGTTGTGTTACCGTAAATGTTTGAATTTTTTCCGTCACCGGAATTATTTGACATATCAAATAACACTGTTCCGGTTTCGCCGGAATTTTTGTTAATTTTAACAGTTAAAGTGTTGCTGCTATCGCTTGTAATTGGATCGTAAAACTGAATACTGTTTCCGTCAGTTGCGGAAAGTGAAAGAAGATTGGCACCCGAAGCAGTATCCATGTAAATTGCGTTTGGAGTGCCAGTGCCGCTGGCTTTGTTTCCGCGAAAAGTGACGTTGCCGGAATCTGCGGTAATAGTAACTTTACCGGTACTGTAAATTGCGCCGCCTTTCGAGTTAGCCGTGTTATTTGAGAATGTACTACTGGAAATTGTTAAATCGCCATGACTGTAAATTGCTGCGCCGTACGTGTTAGCCGTGTTGCCGGAAAATGCACTATCGGAAATCTCTAAAGTTCCATTACTGTAAATTACACCGCCCAAGCCGTTAGCCGTGTTGCCTGAAAATGCACTATTGGAAATCTTTAAATCACCATTCCAGTTTTCAATTGCGCCGCCCCTGTTAGCCGCTGTGTTGTCTAAAAATGTACTACCGGAAATCTCTAAAGTACCATCACTGTAAATTGCGCCGCCCCAGTTAGCCGTGTTGTTTGAGAATGTACTACCGGAAATCTCTAAATCACCGCCATCGTTGTCAATTGCGCCGCCCAAGTCAGCCGTGTTGCTTGAAAATATACTATTGAATATCTTTAAAGTTCCAGTTTCGTTTTCAATTGCGCCGCCGTAGATATTTGCCGTGTTATTTGAGAATGTACTATCGGAAATTGTTAAATCGCCGCTGTTGTAAATTGCGCCGCCGTTGTTGTTTGTAGTGAATCCGTCGAAGGTGATCGTGTTTCCGGTTGTTGGGGCGATAGTTGCGGTGGAGCCGGTTTCGGTTGTAATTCTTTGATTCATTTGGCGTGAGTCAAAATAAATTTTTGTGTCTGCGCCATCTGCAACATTTATTGTCCCGCCTTTAATTTCGCCGCCGGTAAATGTCCACGTTCCATCACCTTTAATTTCCATACTTTTCACAGTAACACCGCTGCTTTGAATTGTGATCGCATGATCAACATCTGAAGATTCTGTAAAAACAACATCGTCACCGTTTAGGAATTGAGTAATTGGATCATTATCGCTGTTTGTTCCGTTCCAATTATTTTGAGTGGTATTCCAATTTCCGTCACTAATTCCTGTCCATGTTACCGTGTAATTTTTAGTATCAACCTTGAAAATAATTTGATCCTTCGGCGAATTATCTTCAAGTTTTATACTTTGTGTACGTGCATTTTGTTGTACGCTGACGCCGTTATAAGTAAATGAAGTTGGCAAGTCCAATGCTGTTAGGTCGGCATTTTCTACTAAAATATATTTTCCGTCTGTAACATTATCGCGAATATTGATATTGCCAAGAGAACCGGTTACTGTTCCGTTAAGATTCAATGCGGCGTTTGTTGTACTGATATTTTCAAACGCAAGAGTTCCGTTGAGTGTAACATTTCCGGCGTTGACGGTGTTATTTTCACCAACAGATAAAAGTGTAGCGTTATTTTGTAAATTGAAACTGCCCGTGTTTGTGCCTGCTCCGTAAACTGCTTCACCTTTTAATTCGAGCGTTCCGTTATAAACGGTTGTATCGCCGTAAATGTTTGAATTTTTTTCGGTACCGGAATTATTCGACATATCAAATAACACTGTTCCTGTGTCGTCTGAATTTTCGTTAATTTTAACTGTTAAAGTGTTGATGTTATTGCTTGTAATTGGATCGTAAAACTGAATACTGT
>JAISNF010000633.1 GCA_031276415.1 Planctomycetaceae bacterium | reverse complement strand
AAGCAAGAGGCATAGCGAAAGGTAAACAAGATATGGTCTTGGTCGCTTTGCGGGCAAAATTTAAAAGAATTCCAAAATATATTGAAACGACAATTCGCCAGATGTCCGACCCTATTGCTTTGGAGTCGTTGTTGTCCGAAATTTTCGAATGCCAAACCTTAAACGAATTCGCCGAAGCCTTAAAGTAACATTATGAGGGAGTTTTTTTTCAGAGTTGATTTCTTGACAAAATTCTCCCAATTTTGTTGCTTATTTTTTAATTTTTCAATAAAACGAATGTAAGAATTGATCCTGTTTTTTCAAATTACTAATTACCATGCGATTTTTACCGACATTAATTGGGGCTGGTTTGTTATTTAGTTTGTCTGGTTGTTCAGATCGTCCGGAAGTTTCTCCGCAAACTTACGGAACCATTTTGAATGAATTACCTCAAATTACAGAAGCCGAAGCACCGTTTCCATTTCCTTTTGCCGGAGAAAATGATCATCGGCATTGTGAATTTAAAGAAGAGGACTTTTTCTAAAATTTTCTAAAATTCTGATTTAATTTTAATTTGTCCGAAACACCATTCCATGCGAAATATTTTAATATTTATTATTGTTTTGATATTTACTATACCGGCTTATTTGTTTTTCTTCGTCAATATCAGTGTGGCAGAGGAACCGATTACTGTAAAAACGGATGTGTCGGTTCGGAATTGGTCTGTTCCGGCGTTGTCGGCGGTTCGTCAGGAATTTGTCAACTGGCTTGAAATGCAGAATCTTGATGAATTACCGCAACACAACGGATTACACGTGAACCGGTTTGAAACAGAGCCAACGTTAAAACTTTCAGGAACAGCGTTATTTGAATTAACCATCGAATCGTTGCGGCATACATTACCAGCGGTAGCGGCTTATTTGGATGCTTGTGATGTTCTTGCCTGGCAGGAATTACCGTTTGGTCAACCGGTTGTTTTGCCTCAGATTCCGCTTCAGATTTATTTGGGCGATTCGGGAACGAAATATCTTTACGCATCGTTACGTTATTATCTTGTATTGCGGCTTGTTCAGTCGCGGTTTTACGATGAAGCACTTCCTATTCTTGAGGAGATGACGCCGGAAAACACGATTGATCCGGCTGGTGTTCTTGTAACACGGGCAATTGTTTGTAATCATCTGGGACAATCAGAGAAGGGTCTTACTGCATTGGAGGAATTTAAAACGGTAACAGACACTTCGGTTCCGCGTCGTTTTGTGGAGTTGGCGAAGTTGCTTGAATTTGATTTGAAGAACAATAAAAAAGAAGACGATACTCCTGAAAAAATTTCAAAAAAAATGAATGATGTTCGGCGGCGGCTTGGCAAGGGACGGACAGACGAAGGAACACAAGATGCGGAAAAAGATGTTTTGAAATCGCTTGATCAATTGATTGAGAAGATTGAAGAGCAGGCTCAAAAACAAGGGCAGAATAGCGAAAGTGATCAAGGTCAACAAGCCAACAAACCGGCGGAGGACAGTCGGATTTTGAAGCAGAAAGCACCCGGTAATATTGACCGCCGTGATTTTAATTTGGACGGTCAATGGGGTGATTTACCGCCGCATGAACGGGAAGAATCTTTATTACGTATCGAAAAAAGATTTCCCGCACATTATCGTGATATTATCGAACAATATTTCCGCGAAATGGCGGGAAAACAAGAATAACCGGGAAAATAATAATATTTAGACAATTGTATATCAAAAATCCAATCAAGCGGCTAAAATATTGGAAAAATTCCACATTCATTTTTTTAATCCGCAAAGGGGCAAATCATGGCGAATGAACCAATTGATGTTGTTAATCAAAATGTCGATGTTGCGGATCAAACTGTTGAAAAGAAGCCGGAAATGAAACGCAAACGATATTTTTTACGGGCAATGAAGATTTTGGGGGGGGTATTATTGGTTTGGATGATCTGGTCATTTCAAAGTGTACCGCTTCGGATTTCTCCCGAAACAACATTTATCACTGAACCACGAACCGCCAATGGTAAATGGATTGATTATTTCGCTGCATACGAACAAAAATACTATCCGCCGGAAATGAAAACCGACGACAACGGTTATCGGCTCATCGCCAAGAATCTCGGCATGTTAAAATACGACAACTCATACCTTGATTCAGAAACGTTACAACATCAGGCATACGAAAAAATCGGACTCGATCCAAACAACAAACCAACTTTGTTTTATCAAAGTCCTCACACCTTTTTGGCTGATTATACAGAAAAACAATTTCCTAATGATGAGAATAACGATCAAAAAACATACGAACTTGACCGTAAAATTACCACAATCTGGACATTGGATGATTTACCAATGATGAAAGAATGGTTGGAAAAAAATAATGCGGCATTAGATATGATTGTTGAAGCGGTTTCTAAACCGGTATTTCATATACCGTTAATTCGTTTGGAAAATGTGGAAAATCCTACGCAAAATATGGTCCTATCACTAATTTCGATAGAACAAACACAACGGACTCGGGATTTTGCAAGAGCATTGCAAGCAAGATTCAATTATCGTCTGGGAACAGGTGAGATTGATGGAGCGATTCAAGACAAAATCGCCATACCTCGGCTTGGGCGGCATGTTGCCACTC
>JAISNF010000632.1 GCA_031276415.1 Planctomycetaceae bacterium | reverse complement strand
CAGATTTTTTTTAGCGGTTTCATGCCGTTTGAACTGGTCATTCCATTTCTGGGCTGCGTCACGGTATTGTATTAACGCATCATTTAATGCAATCGTTTCAAATAATTTATTTACCGTCTCAATAATGATCGGGCTGCTCCGAAAACTGGCGTCGAGTGATTTCTGAACGGCGTTAGGAATATCGTCCTGAATTGTATCGAAAATTTCTGCAACACCGCCGCGCCACGCATAAATTGCCTGCTTAACATCACCAACACAAAAAAAGGAACCATTCGGTTTTGTTGATGTTTCTTTGGCAAAAGGACGAATCACTTTCCATTGCGGCATCGAAGTATCCTGAAATTCATCAAGAAGTAAATGATCCGTTCTGGCGTCTATTCGATGCGTCAGTGAATCAAGCGTCGGAGAAAAATCGTTACGCCCAAGCCGTTCCGTTATTTCGTCGAAACGAAAACCACGTTCACGAAACGATATTTCATCGTAAGCCGAAATCACAAGATCAAGAAGTTGCCGCATTGCGTTGGTTTGGTAAATGAATTTGTTGATCACAACTGCCTTTGCCTGTTTCACTAAATCCTGAATACAATAGAGTAAATCACCATCAAAAAATTTTTTGTAATATTTAAATTCACCGGCGATAACATTTTTGACTAACGTTTCCTTTAAAAACAACTCCCATTTTCCGTTCCATGCAAGGTGAAGGATTTTGTTTCGTGCATTAATAAATTGGGGCGATTCACTTTTATCCTTATTTTTAGGAAGTTCAGCATTTTGCAACCGGTCAAGAATTTGTTGTAATTCCGTATCATCAAATTCTTTTTGAAACAATTTTTTATGGTTCCATTCTTCTGGACTGCTTTCCCGCACGATTGGCATCAAATCTTTTGCGAGATTATAAAGTTCCCGAGTAATATTTCGATCTTGTTCATCTTGTAACATATTCATTAATTTTGCGGCTTCGTTTTGGCGTGATTCGCTCAAAACATTTCGAATCGCTTCACCGAGATAACGTGCAAAATCCGTGTCTTCCAGAAATGTCCAACCGGGAGGAAGTCCGAGTTCCAGCACAAATGTTGAAGCGATATTATAGAAAAAAGAATCCAGTGTACAGATTCGAAGCCGATAAAGATTTCGTGCAAGTTTACCAAGAACATCCGCAAGATTATCGGGAAGTTCGAGAAAACCGGCGAGTTCACGGCGTTTTTCAGGATCGGCAACCGCATCGGCGAGACGTAACAAAATCCGGTCTAAAATTTCTCCGGCAGCCTTTCGGCTGAATGTGGACGCCAAAATCGTATCAATCGGATAACCACGAAAAACTATTTGCAAAAATTGATTGCTCAACCGAAATGTCTTACCGGAACCCGCTGATGCACGAATAATAATATTAGACATAATATTTAATGATAGTATTTAATAAAGGAAAGATTTTGTAATTTGTAACAATTCAGTGAAATGATAAGTTTCTTACACTCTGAAAAAACGGAAAAAACATCCGGTAACTTCTAATAACTGCCTTTTTATTTAAGCACTGTTTATTTAACACAGATTATTTAACCACAGAGAACACAGAGTCCACAGAGAAGAAAAATTTAATTTTATAAAGTTATTTTAGATCAAAAGTCCAATATTAAATAAACGTTTTGATTCCAATTAAAAATTTCCTCTGTGCTCTCTGTGTCCTCTGTGGTTAATAAAAATATATTTGTCGTTTTTAGAAGTTCCCATCAACTAATATTCTATCAAGAGTTATCAAAATAGACAGTAGGAAAAGGTCTTGTTTTATGGGCGAGTCTTTGGTATGATTTGACTTTTCCGGTGTATTGCTCTGTGTGGGAGCAAATTGGTAAATTAAACAATTTTAAGCCGATCAACATGTTGCGGTTTTCAACATAACGAAAAACCCGACGAAAACGGCAAATTAGTTAAATACACAACACTAAACAGACATCCTGATTAAAGATTGAAGTATGTCAAATTTAAATAATATTCGCGATATTTTAGAACAAATTCATTCCCTTCAAATCCAACTAAACGAACTAAATGAAAGTTTACGCCGTGCGCCGTTGGTTTTGAAAGCACAGGAAGGAAATATTCAAAAACAATTGGCTAATCTTAACCGGATTAACGAAACCTATCAAAAACTCAGATCAGAAGCAAAACAAAAAGAATCGGAAGTTACCGCTAATGATCAGGCTCTTGATAAACGTAGAACCCAACTTCAAGAGTCCAAATCCAATAAAGAATATCAAGCACTCCAGTTACAAATCAAAGCCGATGAAGCCGCCCGAAGCGTTTTAATGGACGAAGCACTGGAAATAATCGAAAAAGCCGATCAATACGCCCATAATGTTCCCGACGCCGAAACGGAATTGAAAAAAGTACGCGAAATTTACGAAGCAACAAAGAAAAAATTCGCCGAAGATAAACCGGAAATTGAAGCCAAAATTACCCTGTTTAAACAACTCCTCGAAAAAGAAGAAGCCAAATTGCCCCGCGATTTCAGTGAAATTTACAAGCGATTGGTTCACAACGTCGGAGGAAATGAAGCATTGGCAGTTGTCGAAAACCAAAAATATTGCGGCGGTTGTAATCACCAGATTCCGATTAACTCGTTGGCTCAAATTCTTCAGAAAAAACCAATTACGTGCAGTTCTTGCGCCAGATTACTTTATCTGCCCAAAGATTTTGTGTTCGACAAAGGTTAATAGACAAAAGGGAACTTCTTTATTAACCACAGAGAAAAGAAAATAGTCCGCAGATGATACTGATTGTTATAGATGATTTTTTAGTTAATAGTTAGTAGTGAATAGTTTCGCAAGCGGCATTTTTTTCCGAAACGTTTTTTAATACGTCCCTATTCCGGCGGTTAAAACTGCCGGCTACATTGGCAATGCCCCAAAGGGGCAATATAAAAATTCCGCTTGCGAACTATTCACTTTCCTCCGTGTCCTCTGTGGTCAATAAAAATAAATTTGTGTTTTTAGAATTTCCCTGAAATGATTTGCGAAATGCTGTTATGTTCTGAATTTTGAACGGAGTTAAACCGGAACGGGAATAGATTCGACAAGACGTTCGATAATTGCTTCGATTGCTTGACGCTGGTTTCCGTGAGCATAAGATTTGGGCATCACCCGATGTGCAAATACCGCAACAGATAATGATTTAACATCGTCAGGAACAACAAAATCACGCCCTTCAATTAAAGCGTGAGCCTGTATCGCCCGACTAAGAGCAATCGCTCCGCGCGTGCTGACTCCAACAAGTAATTCATCACTTTCGCGGGTTGCATCCACAATATCTAAAATATAACGGTTGATGGCTTCATCGACCCGAACCGCACAAACCGCCTGCTGAATCTCAACAACCTGATTGCTGGAAAGAACCGGCAATAAAGCGTCAATAGGACGAGCAACCTGATGCGTTTGTAATACATTCAATTCGTTTTCCCGATCAGGATAACCCACAGAAATCCGTAGTAAAAAACGGTCAAGTTGACTTTCCGGCAACGGATAAGTTCCCTCAAATTCCATCGGATTTTCCGTTGCAATCACCATAAATGGTTTGGGAAGCGAATAAGTGGTGCCGTCAACAGAAACTTGATGCTCATTCATCGCTTCAAGCATCGCACTTTGTGTTCGCGGTGTTGTCCGATTGATTTCGTCGGCTAAAAGAATATTCGCAAAAATCGCACCTCGCGAAAAATAAAACTCCCGAATTCCGGCATCATAAATGCTGCTCCCCACAATGTCAGCGGGCAAAAGATCAGGCGTAAACTGAAGACGCCGGAAATCACCGGAAATACTTTTGGCAATCGCCTGAGCAATCAATGTTTTACCAACACCCGGAACATCTTCCAATAAAACATGTTCCGATGCAAACAACGCCACAAGACAACGGCGAATCACATTCCGTTTTCCAAAAACCGCCAATGAGATATTTTTTTCAAGGCTGTCAATTAGTTCTGCGTATTTCATTGTTCTTAAAATTTGAAATTATTCAAATCTAAAGTTGTTCAAAATTGTATGGTGTTAAAAGGCGACAAAAATTCTTTAACAATCAAAGGATACAATCTTTTGTCATGCTTCATTTGCCTGAATTTCACGAATAAGATTTACTGCTTGTTCGGGGGTTACACTGCTGTGGACTTTTTCGTCAACAACAAGAACCGGAGCCAGACCGCAAGCACCAAGACACGAAACCGTTTCAACCGTAAACAACATATCGTCGGTGGTTTGTTTTGTCTCGGAGAGTTTCAATTCTTTGCGTAATGCACTAAGAATATGTTCCGAACCGCGAACATGACATGCTGTTCCGTCACAAAGACGACACGAATGTTTTCCTTTCGGAACCAAAGTGAAGTGGGCATAAAAAGTTGCCACACCGAAAACATGGGACGGCGGCAACGCCAATGACGTAGCGATGAAGGTTAAAACTTCTTCCGGTAAATAGCGGTAAAATTCTTGAACTTGCTGCAAAACCGGTATTAAGCGTGCGGGATCATGGTTATTTTCATCCAGAATTTCAACAACACGGTCGAATTTTCGAGCCGTACCGGCAGGGTTTGGGGCGGCAACACTCATTATTTAAACTCCAAGTGAATCAAAAAAATTTAATGGAATACAGAATATCGATAAATCATTATTCGTATAATTATTATCAATTCACCGGAACTGTCAAGGTGTTGCAAAAGAATCCTGCAATTTTGCGATCAATCTTCTTCTTTTCCGAAATTTACGCCAAAATAAAATATAGTTACAATTCAGTAAATAATCAGGTAGGCAACCCTTCGCCGCAAAGGTTTGGTCGGCGTACTCGCCGACAGTGACCCTGTTATAGTTCCTGATCAACCGTTGCGACCCGTAGGTTAGACAACCTTCGGCGAAGGGATCGCCTACCATAAAATCTTTCTCCGATGGGTTAAAACTCATCGCTATTTTGGAAATGCCCAGATTGGGGGCAATTTTAAGAGCGAAGAACGACAAATAATTCCGCTTGCAGAACTAGAAGCCCTGCTCATGGAATTTGGAATCGCCGATTAAAAGTGTCTTCATTCAAAAAATTATCCCATTAATAATCTCATTTCGAGAACTTATATCATGCCAAGAAATTATTCATTGCTTAAAAAGATTACAGAAATCATTTTTGGTAACACGGCAAGAAAAACACCCAACCGGAAAACGTTTCATAAACGAATCATCAGTTTTGAATCGTTGGAGAACCGTGAACTTCTTTCTGTTTCGCCGTTGTTACCGGGTTTGTTTTCTTCTTCTCCGTCA
>JAISNF010000384.1 GCA_031276415.1 Planctomycetaceae bacterium | reverse complement strand
CTTCGGACGAGTGTCCGAAAACTTCGGACGCGTGTCCGAAAACTTCGGACGCGTGTCCGAAAACTTCGGACGCGTGTCCGAAAACTTCGGACGCGTGTCCGAAAACTTCGGATGTGTGTCCGAAAACTTCCGGCAGTTACCTGAAAAGTTCCGGTAATTGTCTGAAAAATGAAAGTAGATAACAGTATTATTAAACTCCACAATTAAAAAACAAACAAATTATGTCAAACCGCATTTTTCCACGAACCATTGTAGGTTTTACCGAGTACATTAAAATCGCTTATGCAAAAGCGAAAGATAATTTGTCGTTGTATGGTATTGCCGCCGCGAAATTGTCGCCGGTTACCGCAACTTATTCCGCTTACATAAAAGCGGAAGCCATCGCCGCAAATCCCGATACCGCCACCACCGGCGCACGGCACGCTCGTGACGACGCACGAAAAGCACTTGAACCGGTATGGCGGAAGTTCCTTAACGAAAATATCCGCTATAACTCGGCGGTTCCTGTTGCCGATCTTGAGGTGTTCGGCATCAAGGAACGCGATCCCGTACACACTCCGGTAGGTGTTCCCGATGTTCCGCCGATACTCTCAATTCATCAGAAGGGTGTTCGCCGGCTTGAAATTGAGGTGCTTAACAGCGAAACCGGCAAAAAGAAAAAACCTCAATACGCCACCGGCAGTTACGTCTATCTCGCCATCACCGAACCAGGGCAAGAACCAAAACATGAAAGCGAATTTCGCAAGTTGGATTTTTCCTCAAATTGCCACCACGTGATTGAGTTCCCGCTTGAACAACTCGCAAAACAAGCAAATATCTACGCCCGCTATTCCAACGCCCACGGAAAAGAAGGTCCCGAAGGTATCACCGAAGCCGTTATTATCGCTTAACAGACAAAAAAACTTGTCCACAGATTATTTTAAAATGTGACCGCAGATGACACAAATAAACACTGATTATGTTGCCTTTTAAAAATAATCTGCGACAATCTGCACAATCTACGGACTTGTTCAATGATACCTGTTGAAAATAGAAAGGAAAGCGGATTTTTATTGCCGAAACAGTTTTAATCCGCTTGAAATTCCTAATTTGGGAAAAGGTAAGTGTTATGCAAACAGTAATTGTAAAATGGGGGAATAGTCGGGAAATTTGCCTCCCAAAAGATTTTTTGCAAAATATCAATCTATCAGAAAATGAAACGGTTGATGTAATTGTGCAACATGATGCAATTATAATAAAAAAATTAAATCAAAAAAAACATCGCACCACAAAAGAACGCCTCCGCGATTTTTACGGCGAACAATATGAACAAAAACTTACCGCCCAAAATGAAATCGATTGGGGAACACCAACAGGAAATGAAATATGGTAAAACAAGGACAAATAATCCGACTCGACTTCAATCCACAAATCGGACACGAACAAAAAGGTAAACGTCCTGCATTAGTGGTAAGTAATGAATCGTTTAACAAATTCTCAAATTTGGCTATTGTTTGTCCAATAACAAATACCGATAAAAATTATCCGTTTCACGTAAAATTGGATCAACGAACCAAAACAACCGGTGTTATTCTTTGTGACCAAACAAGAACATTGGATATAAATGCAAGACATTATGCCTATATCGAAGAAATACCGGAAGATATTCTATTTGACGTTATCGATATTATTAGCGGATTTATTGAAATAGAAAACAAATAATAAATTGAAAAAAAATATCAAGATACCTGTTGAAAATAGAAAGAGGAAGGCAATGGAAAATATCCCTTTTATTGATCAAATTATCAATATTATTGTCTCAACTGTTTCACCGGACAAAATAATATTGTTTGGATCTTACGCAAGAGGTGATTATACGAAAAATAGTGATATTGATATTTTGATATTAAAAAGAGGTTTGAAAAAAGAAAGAGATTTAACCAGTAATTTATATCTGGAATTTTTTAACAAAAAAATAACAATACCCGTCGATCTTATCGCCATAGATTACGATAAATATAATAAACTAAATAATGATATCGGATATATTTACAAAACAATAAAACAAGAAGGAAAAATATTGTATGAATAAAAGTTATCAAGAATGGCTGAATAGAGCACGCAGCAGTTTGGAATATCTTCTTCGGGCTGACAAAACGTCATCTACTGCCCAATGTTATATGCCGTTTGCCCTAATCTTCTACAAAAATTTTAGAGTCTCTTATTGACCGGAATCTTTGGGTCAATTAAACTTAATCAAAATTCAAGTAACTACTTGAAAAGTTAAAGAGTATCACTAAAAATTTAATTTTTAAAAAATATCACAATACGTATTGAAAATAGAAAGGAAGGTAATGGAAAGCATAGTTATTGACAGGCAAATATTGCCGGAACTTATTCTTTCTTATATTCATTCTGATAAAATCAGAAAAACAACAGAACAAATTATTGGAGGAATTTAAAATGGATTATCATTATTTACGCGGAAACGAAAGTGTTTATAATCTTCAATAAATCGTCGGAATTACGATGGGATTTTTGTTTACAGTTTGTTATTACAATTAACTAATTAACTTAACCACTTAACTAATTTTAAAAAAATGA
>JAISNF010000369.1 GCA_031276415.1 Planctomycetaceae bacterium | reverse complement strand
ACATCAGTATTAGACTATTTAATCGCCGAAGGAAAAGCCGAGGGTGAAGCCGAAGGCGAAACAAGAGGCGAGACAAAAGGTAGAGCCGAAATGATAATTCGTATTTTATCACGTCGTTTACAGCCGCCTTCGAAGCCGCTTCAGAAGAAAATCGAAGCAATTCATAGTATTGCCAAACTAGATGAATTGGCGGATTTTGCACTAACTTGTGTTTCCTTAGAAGAATTCGCAACCGCATTAAAGTAAAATTTTTATTACGTTTATTACCCATTCCGTTGAATTACCGAAATAAATTGGGGATATTCCATGAAAATATTTGACTTATTTTTAATAAAACCGGACAAAAAGAAACAAAAATCTGTTCCGTCTTGTCGTGCGCTTCATTTCGAATCTTTGGAAAACAGAGAGATGTTGTCGGTTGGTCCGTTGTTGTATGATTTTCCTGACTATCTTCAATCGAATTGGTTTGAGCAATTATACTTATTATACTTGAGAATTCGGTTTTATAGGAATACAAGAAATATGTTTCACCCTTAAAAATCCAGTGTATCTTATAATCGTATCAAAAACAAAACCGAATTCTCAATTGCAATGAGTATATGGCGAAATGTTGTATTCATTTTGAGTACAGATATTCGTATTCAATGCTTAGAATCAACGGCTAAACAATGGTAATTACTGCACAATTACTTTGAGATTTGTTCAGCCCAGGGCGAATTGGGCATGAGTTCAAGAAAGATACGAAAATGCTCATCGGCTTCTTCTGTAAGTCCAACACGTTTGAGCAACATACCAAGATGGAACCGAACTTCAGCATAATCAGGGTGATATTTTAATGCTCCACGAAATGCAGCAGCAGCAAGTTCGTCATTGCCGAGTTCCGCCAAAACACAACCAAGATTGGCACGTGCTTCGACAAAAGTTTCGTCAAGTTCAATTGCCATGAAATACCGCTCACGAGCCGCCGTCAAATCACCAAGCCGATACAAAAGTTCCGCAATTTGAAAATGAATTTGCGGATTCTGTCCTTCAACAGCCAAAGCCATACGATAAAAATCAATTGCCCCTTGCAAATTTCCCGCCAATTCCAATGACCATGCCGTTTCGTAAAGTGTTTCAATATTATTTGTTTCAGTATTGGATTCTAGTACAGATTCGAGAATTGCCAACGGCTCATGTTGCAGAACCGGTGCCGGTTCGTCTTCAACAAGAAACGAAAAACATCGTTGACCATCCTGATTGACCAACCCTTTTTCTGTGACAAAAACAACATCATGACCGGCAACCTGCACCTTCGTCTGTCCGGCAGGTAAATTTCGTTTGATTTTGTACAATCGCTCTGTAACAGCATTCATTGTCAATCCGGCGTCAAGCATATTCCGAACAATTTTTAGCGGTAAAATACTTTCGGCATCAAAATAAGCCAATCGATGAACCTGCCTAACCGGAACAATCAATTGCCGCTTTTGGAGTTGGCGAATTACGGAAATCTGTACACCTGTTAATTCCGCAAGCATTGACGGTGTGTAACAAGTTTTGGGCAAACTTTGAACGTGTTGAATATGACCGTACTGATCCCAAAAAAAAGTTTCCGAAATAATTTCGAGTGAACCGGCTTCGAATGCTTGTTGTGTTACATTATCGAGTTGATCGTTCCAGAGATTCCAGTTTTGAGCCGGAATATCGCCTTCGCCGACAACTACAATTTGTACTTTCGGAGTCAATTTTTGTGCAATTTTTCCGCCGGATTGACGTACTATTTCCGCTGCTTCTTTACGATTTGATGCCGCCAGTTTACCAAGAAAATAAATTGTTTTACCGTTCATTTTACACTGCGTGGCGTAAATGGATGTTTAAAAATAGGAAACAAGAAAACAGGCAAGATTTTTTGTTTTCATTTTGTTTGTTGTTTCATATTTTCGTTATTTTATATTTTTATTTTATATTTTAAAATAATCTGCGTTTATCTGCGGACAATTCTTTCTGAAAATTTGTAGCAAAAAAAGCATATTCGCAACTTTATTATTTTACCGTAACAGTATCGGAATTATTGGGAAAGCAGATAGTTCGTTGTTTGCTGCCGGTTTTGATGTAAAGCCGTAACTCGTTGTCTTTCCGTTCATATAAAGCGCCGAGTGTCGGAACAAAATTTGTTTCAACAACTTTCCAAGGTCTGGCAATAAAAAGAAATTCCATTTCTTGCTGCGGTTTTGGAGTTGTTGCGGTTAAATGCCATTCACGTATTAAATGTTTCGGTTGCGGATTCGGATCATATTGGTTGGTTTGCGTGAACGTTAAACCTTCCGGCAACAAAAAATCAACCCGACACGCAACATTCTTGACACGAATACCAATTCCTTGTTGTTGCGTTATCGGATCAAACAATTTCGTAACTTCCTGATCCGTCAGTTTCAATTTTCCAAGCCTCTTTCGAATATATTCCGCAAAAACTTTATCATTAGCCGACGATTTTCCGTTCGGAAAATAATTGTCCAACGGTTGAAACGGATTTTTGGCATGAAGCCAATAATCAAATGCTGCCGGTTTAACCGCCTTGAGCCGATCATAAACAACCAGAACATCCGGTTTCAAAAAAACAAGATGGCGGCGGAAAGAGTCAAGAATTTTGCCGTTGGGATATTTTTGAGCAAGTTCTTTCGGAGTTTCTTTATCGGTACGATAACTTGCGGCGGCTTCGCCGATCACAATATCACATTCCGTTCCATCGTCCAATTGGATATTTTCGCAACGAATAATTTCACCAATCGCTTCGTTGCTCCGTTTGAGTTGACCGATACCATCGACCGTAATATTATTTTCAGAACGTGTTGACCACATCCATTTTGCATGATGCGGACTGCCGTAATAATCACGGCGTCCCGAATTAATCAACAGATTTTCGTTCCACGCCGAAAAAATGTACGAATTATTAGCGTCATAACCGTGCGAATAACTGCCAAACGGCACCGGAGTGGATTTGAATTGAACTTGAATATTGTTTGCGGAATTAAGCAGCGTTGTATTTAACGTAACAATACCGGTTCCCTTGAACCATTTCGATAACGGTAAATCAATTGGCTCTTTGCCTTTGAACACTGATTTATCAGCGTTACGACCAATCATGGCTGCTTTCCGAATAAACGTATAATAATTCGACGGCGTTTTAAATGTTTTATGCGCATCGACATACCAACGCCTATACGGGTTACTTGCCTGCATTGCCACGATGTCAACGAGTTCAAGACAGGAAGTCGATTTGTACTCCTGATTGAGGTCGCCGAAACAACCGCCAATTGTTCCGGGCGGCATCAAATACATCGGATAATAACCGATTTGTGAATAATACGGTTTTTCAAAAGCGTTAATACCAAACGCCGCCTGCATTGCGTCCGCCCACCAGCAAAACCGAATTTGATACGATTTCCAATAAGAAACACCTTCATGCCAACCGCCATCATCATCACTCCACACCGGATAAACTGCATAAAATTTGTTCATCGCAAACCAAATCCAATCATCGGCTTCGGGAATTTCGCCGTGAAACGCTAATCCGACTTCGCCTAAAAAATGCCATGCCCGATTAGCATGGGAATCGTAAGGCAACCAAAATTGTTTCGGAAAAAGAATCTTGTACATTTCTTCTCCGCGAATTTTCATGACGTTACGACAAATTTGTTTCTCCTCCTCTGTCAATTTGGCGTTGATAAAAGTGTAAGTTCGGGCAAAGTGATACGCAAACGGCATTCCGGCTTCATCGTTGTAACGATAACCGGTTGCGCCTTTGGGATCCCATTGGGCAGCGGCAAGTAACAGTTTTTTCGCCAACGCTGCGTATTCTTCGTTGCCGCCAAGATTCCAGACAAAAGCAAGAGTTGCGGCGTTTTCGAGAACGGCAATTGTTTTTGTACGATTGCCCCACCACGTTTCCAATTCGTTTTTCCATTCTTTTCTGTTCTGATAAAGCGGAGGTTCTGTTGTATCCGGCGGATTCTTCAAGAGTTGATCACAATGTTTGACAAGATTGTTATATTCAGCGGCAAGTTCCTTTTTCGCAAGTTCCCGTAACTTCGGTATTCCTTCGGGGCGAACAAAAATTCGCGGATGTTCCGATGGAATCCGTTTCAGTAATTCGTCCCGTAACGGTAACGGCATAGGACGGGCGTTTTTCGGAACGGTAAAAGTTTGTTCCTGACTCCAGTCGGTTACTCTTCCTTTTTTTGTAACTCCCCGATATTTCCAAACATAATTTCCTGATTTCAAAACAACCGGCGGCGTATGCACATTAAATTGCCAATCTTTAATTTGGTACGCAATTTTTTTGTCGGCGGCGTTCCGAACAACAAGTTCCCAATGTTCCACACCGTCCACGCCATCTTTAGCAGGTCGCCATGTAAAACTCGGCGGTGTAACAGCAACTATTTGACCATCGAAAGGTCGGCGTCCCCATTCGCCGGTTTTGGTCGGCGATTCGTCAAGTTTTATATCTGCCGCAACAGACCAAACCGTCAAACTGTAAAAAACACAAAATAACGCAACAAAATTTTTCAGACACACATGTAAAAACATAACAAAATTCCTTATAGGTTAAAGGTAACTATTCAGTTTTGTATTCAGATAAAAAGATAGGCAATTTTTTTTCCACAGATTCGAAAATATTTAGCAAAAATATTCAGCAAAAATTTGACAAATAATTAATTTAATTTATTTACGGCTGGAAATCAAGAGATAGACGACTTTTTTCCGCAAATGTCGAACGATTAACTATGTCCTTTAACCTTTCATTAAAAGACGACTATTGGTAACTCTAATAACCGGCTTTTTATTTAAGCACAGATTATTTAACCACAGAAAACACAGAGTTCACAGAGAGGAATTTTAAAAAATTAAAAAATTATTTTAGATCAAAAGTTAATGATAATATAATGATAATTTTAGGGAATTTTTAAAAACATTGTTTTTAAAAAATCACATCCTTAGAAATAAGGACTTGTAAATATTTTTCATCTAAAAAAAGTAGTTTTTAGAAGTTGCCTAATAAACTGTGGGTTGATGCGGTTTACGTTGCTATTAAAAATACAATTCAAAATTTCACAGGCAAGAAGATTATCGACTCAGAGGTGAAAAAACCCTTGATTTTCACGGTTTGAACCGATTTGTTTCTGTTCAAAAATGAGAAATGAGCGAAACGTAAATTCGGAATATTCATTACGATCTGAACCAAACCGGAATGTAATTTGAGGAGACGCTAGACCTCTCTAGTGTTCAGAAACTTCATAAACGTTATTGTTTCAATAATGCCGCAAGTGAACAGATCGCAAAAAAGAGAATGACAACTGGAAAAAATCAGAAAAATCAAAAAAATTTTCGGCAAACAGAAAAAACGATATAAAAATAGAACGTAACTCTTTGTATTTTCGTGAGTTATAACTTTTTTAGAAAAAAATAAAAAAATGT
>JAISNF010000275.1 GCA_031276415.1 Planctomycetaceae bacterium | reverse complement strand
CGGCGAAAAGGGCAGGGTAGAGGAGAAAAATTTCGTCGGCGTGAATGGAACCGGCTAAACCGCGGGCGGCGTTGAAGACAAGGGCAGGGCGGTCACTATTGAGTGCAGCGGCGAGACATTCGCGTCCTTCGGTGGAAAAATCCAGAATCATACCAAGTATTACATCTATTTCGTTCTCGTCTTGTGTTTCGCCGAGTTCTTTGATCAACTGTATTGCGGAAACATTATTACCTTTCAAAATATCTTGCAAGTGTTTAATATTGGGGGCATACGGAGGAGGTTGCCAATTTAGTAGCGATTCGGCGACGACATTTTCATCCTGCCAATATTTTTTGGCTTCGGCGTAAATTTTGGCAACAGCGATACTTCCGTGCGGGTCAAAATCTTTGTTATTTGCTATTTGGAGTAATTTTCGGGAGCCTAGTGATGCAGCGATTTGGGCATATTCGGCGGGTTCGGCGTTTGCGGTGAGGAGTTGCCGCAGGTAATACCGTATGATGACGGGGCGACCGGCGATAGCGAGCAGATCGACGGCTTTCATAATTTCGGCGGGGGTTTGCGGTTCACGTTGGAGAGCCATTTTTTCGGCGGGGTTGAGTGCTTCTTTGAGGAAACGGTTTGCGCCGGTTTTGATTTGGGTGGTGGAATCGGGGGTATTAGCGGCGAGGAGTTCTCTTTCTTCTTGAAAGGAGTCGAGGGTTTCGTTTCCGAGTCGTTCTTGTATTTCAAAACATTCTAAAAGGGTTGGTTGGAGATGGGGGAGGATTTCGCGAACCATTCGGGACATTTCGGGTTGATTTTTCTGTTTGAGCAAATCGGCGGCTTGCATCAGTTCGAGCGGCAACACCTTTTTGCGAAAATCTTTTACCGACAATCGTTGCCGATCAGCGGTATTGAGGGAGCGAAACCATTTCAAGACATCTTCGACATGTTCGAGTAGTTTTTCTTTTTCGTTGGTGGTAACAGCGAATATGGCGGTGTTGTTTTCTTCTTGATTTTGTGCAAAAACCAACTCTTGCCCGCCAAAAAACACCGGCAATAAAATACTTAAAAGGATGATGAACCTGAACATAATTATTAAAGACCTGAGCATAATTATTAAAGAAATGTTGATGACGAATAGTGAACGGTCAATAATTTAGCACGCAACACCAATAAATTATCTCAAAACAAAAATTAAAAACAAGCCCTGATGTTAGTGAATAGTTTATAGTGAATAGTGAATAGTTTGGAGAGAGGAGTGAAGGTAGGCGACCTTTCGCCGAAAGGTCGCAACTTGAGATTTTCCTACGCCCTGAAAGGGCAACACAAGCCAGCCCGCCGCAACGCGGCGGGTTCGTTTGCCTAAAGCGAATCGCCCTGAAAGGGCAACATAAAATAGTTGATAGTTGAAAATGGATAGTGGATAGTGAAGAGTTTCGCAAGTGGATTAAAAAGGTTTTGGATAATAATTCCGCTTGCGCCAAACCTCATTTGCACCTAATTTTCTAAACAAAACAACCTCAGTAGCAAAAGGGGCATAAAAAATCAACCTCATTACCTCATTAAAAAATAATCACAATGAGGTAATGAGGTTATTGTATGTTGCATCTTTGGCTACTGAGGTTGTTTTGTTAGGAAAAATTAGGTGGCAATGAGGTTTGTAAAATTCATAATCTTTAATTGAATAATTCCCAAAAAATTTTTGGAAATTGACCGGATTGATTGACAAGACGTGATCGGGTTATTACGATAATAGGAGTTTTCGGGAATTTTTACCAACGAGTTGGGCGGATTCGCGGAAACTTTTAGCGGAAACGCGGAAACTTTTAGCGGAAACGCAGAAACTTTTAGCGGAAACGCGGAAACTTTTAGCGGAAACGCGGAAACCTTCAGCGGAAACGCGGAAACCTTCAGCGGAAACGCGGAAACCTTCAGCGGAAACGCGGAAACCTTCAGCGGAAACGCAGAAACTTTCAGCGGAAACGCGGAAACCTTCAGCGGAAACGCGGAAACCTTCAGCGGAAACGCGGAAACCTTCAGCGGAAACGCGGAAACCTTCAGCGGAGATACAGGAACAAAAAATAATTCCGTCGTATCTTCTATGATACTGTTGTATTTTTCATTGTATTTTGCAAATGAAAACTTTAATCTTTACTTTAATCTTTTTACAAATCATTATTACTATTATGTCTCACCATTACATTCCAAGTAAGGACAGTGAATTTTTGACGTGGACGAATAATTTTATGAATTATTTATCCATGCATTACACGAGTTTTAATTTTCCATCGATGGATTATCAGGAACTTTCGCAGATGCACAATGATTTTGTGCAGAAATACAATCTTGCGGAGGCACCCGAAACCCGCACCAAAGCGTCTGTGCAGGCAAAAAAGGAATCCCGCAAAAATTTTGAAGCGGCAATTCAGCAAAAGGTTAAGGAATACCTGACCTACAACCATTTGGTTACCGACGAAGACCGCGATAATATGGGTTTGCCGATTCACAAGACCACCCGCACACCGTCACCTGTTGCCGCAACTTATCCCGATTTCGATATTGACAGCGGGACAATACGGCGTTTGACGGTTCACTTTTACGATCAGGGGCAAAAGAAATCAAAAGCAAAACCCGCCGGACAACACGGAGCCGAAATCCGTTGGGCAATTTTGGACTCGCCGCCCACTCAACTTGACGATTTAACTCATTCGTCCTTTGACACCCACACCCCCTTCACCCTCCAATTCGATGAAAATCAACGCGGAAAAACCGTGTATTTTTGCCTCTGCTGGGAAAATACACGCGGAGAAAAAGGACCATGGAGTGAAATTGTCAAAGCAATTGTGCCATGAGTTAGTTGATAGTTGAGAGTGGATCGTGGAGAGTTTCGCAATACGGAATTATTGCCGCAAGGTTGGTAATCCGTATTGTGAAACTTTCCGCCTGTGGGACGAAGAATTTCAATTGTTTATAACAAACTAAAATATCGTTCCACCTACAACATTTTTTACTCCCTATTTTCCATTCTATGTTTCAAAAACAACTTGTTATCTTTTTATTATTGTTGGTATTAGCCGGATTTTTGCGTTTCTATAAACTTGGAGAATGGTCATTTGGTTTTGACGAACTTTTCACCACATTGGAAGCGAAAATTCTTTTTGGGGAAGCGTCTGTTCCCGCTGAATATCTCCGCAACGGAACAGTAAAACCCGAAGATACTCAATATTATCGTTTGCCGCGATTACTTTGCGGGTCTTATGCTGTTCACCGGTTGGATTACGAACTTTTCGGGGAAGACGAATGGGGTTCGCGGGTGTTGCCGGCAATACTCGGAACATTGAGCGTCGGCGTCATTTTTCTTTTAGCGCAACCGTTAATCGGTTTCGCCGGCGCAATAATTCTTGCCCTTCTCGTCATGTTATTACCGGAACATATTTTGCATTGTCAATGCAACCGTTTTTATATTCAATCTTTCTTTTTGATTTCGGCGGTGATGCTTTTGGGCGGGCGTGTTGCTGTTCAACGTTCATCGGCAACCGCCTTATGGTTGGGATTGTTCGCAACACTAATGGTTTTGAGCAATTCCTTCGGCGGTATTATGTGGGGGGGAGTTCTTCTTGCTATTCTGGTCAACATTTTGTGTTCAAAAAAATCCGGCGAACCGCTGTTCACGTCCAAAACAAGGAACGTGCTGCTGATATTAACAATGTGGTCGGTTATTTTGTTTGGGATTTTTGTTTTCCATATTATTCCGTTGGCGGCGGGGTGGAATGCCGGTTCGGTGTGGGGTTATACAACATTGCACGCGGTCATGGCGTTTGTGAATACACTTGGTTGGTCGTTGTCCCTGCTTGCTCTGCTTGGTATCGGAATGATTCTCTTCAACTTCCGAAACAACAATAATAGTTACTGGCTTGTTTTGATTCTTGTGTCGGGAATTTCCATCCTGCTATTGCCCTTCAAAATTGTTTACAATCCATTTTACGGATTCCTTTTTAGTTTCCCATTTCTTGTTGCTGCTGCAATTTTTGTGCGTGAAGTTTACCGCCTTCTTTTGGAATCGTCCCTTCCTTTCCGTTCATTGATTGCGGTTGTATGGGTTGCTGTTGCGCTTTTCCAAAACTTCCCGTCATTGTACAGTTATTATCAGGACGGCAACCGAGCCGATCAACGTGCCGCTTTCCAATTTGTCGCTGAACATTGGGAAGACGGCGATTGTCTTACCGGTACACAAATGGGAACCGCTCAATATTATATTCCCAACAACACGCCGCGTATTCCGTTACGTTCTTTCAACACGGCGGAGAAATTACAAACTATTTACGAGAACGAAATTGATGACGGCAACAGATTATGGATTGTATTACCGAGTTGGCGTGAAGGGCTTGACTTCGAACTCCGCCAATGGCTCTGCCAACACGCCCTTCTCCAAGCATCCTTCTCCAAAAAACGTTTCGATTATATCGAAAATAATCTCGACGTCTTTCTCGTCCCCAAAAAAACACGTATTGAAAAGTAGGTAATGCTTCGCCATAAACATTGCGTTGGCGTACTCACCGACTTGCCTCTGTTTTGGAACGGAAATCGATACAACATCAACCGTTGCAACCGTTCGGTGAATGATCGCCTACCAAATGTGAAAGGCAGGGAAGGGCGGTGTGGAGTGGATAGTTGAGAGTGGAGAGTGGATAGTGGAGAGTGTGAAATTATTGTCGATACGGTTTTAATCCACACTCTCCACTATCCACTCTCAACTCTCAACTATCTACTATTCTTGTATGACGGATTCTTTGCTGTTATAATAAACGTCCTAATGACTTGTTCAAAATAAATAGTGAATCATTAACTGTTTGCGGGAATTGTTACGAACCGTCTTAACCTTATGAATACAAATCTTGTTACCGCACAAAAACTTGCGAAACAATTTTTAGCGGGCTTAAAAAAACATTTTCCCGATGCGGGTTGTTCGCTTCGGTTTTGTTCGCCGCTGGAACTTCTCGTGGCGACAATTTTATCGGCTCAATGTACGGATATTCAGGTGAATAAGGTAACGCCCAAATTATTCGCAACTTACCGCACGGCAAAAGAGTTCGCGGATGCTTCGATTCATGATCTTGAAGAGATTATCCGAACCACCGGTTTTTATCACAATAAGGCGAAAAATATTCAGGGGTCTTGTCGGGAAATTGCGGAACGATTTAACGGCAATGTTCCTGATTCGATGGAGGAGTTGACGTTATTACCTGGTGTTGGGCGTAAAACCGCCAATGTGGTTCTTGGTAACGGATTTGGTCGGAATGACGGTTTTGTCGTGGACACCCATGTTTTTCGTCTGGCGCATCGAATGGGATTAGCGGCGGGCGGCACGCCGGAAAAAGTAGAACAAGAATTAATGTCTGTCTTTCCGCAAAATGATTGGACTTTTTTAAGCCATGCGCTTATCTTACATGGTCGTTCCGATTGCAAAGCCCGCAAACCGAATTGCGAACAATGTCCGTTCAAAAAATTTTGTCCGAAAATCAACGTCTGATTTCTTTTAACCGTACACAATATCGGCAGGGCGGATGGATTGATGACGGACGGAATTATCACTGCCAACAAAATTAAAAACGAAAATTCAAAAATAATGATGACGGATATTCAGTGGAATGCGATTTATCATGGTGATTGTATTGAGGGGATGCGTAGGCTAGGGGAGGGGACGGTTGATCTTGTTTTTGCTGATCCGCCGTTCAATATCGGTTATAAATACGATGTCTATTATGATAAACTCAATGACAATGACTATTGGGAATGGTCGGAACAATGGATGAGTGAGGTGTATCGTATTTTGAAGCCGGACGGAACGTTCTGGCTTGCAATCGGGGACGAATACGCCGCCGAACTTAAAATGATCGCAACGCGGAATCTCCATTTCATCTGCCGGAACTGGGTCATTTGGTATTACACTTTCGGCGTCAACTGCAAACACAAATTCACACGTTCCCACGTTCATTTGCTTTACTTTGTCAAAAACGCAAAACAATTTACGTTCAACGACAACCTCATCCGCGTGCCGAGTGCGCGGCAACGTATTTATAAGGACAAACGTGCGAATCCTTGTGGGCGGTTACCGGATGACACGTGGGTTCTCCGCCCGCAGGAACTCGAACAAGAATTTGGTGCGGACAAGGACACGTGGTTTGTTTCTCGGGTTTGTGGTACGTTTAATGAACGCACAGGCTGGCACGGCTGTCAAATGCCAGAAACAATTCTGGAACGAATTATTACCGTATCCAGTCGTCCAAACGAAAAAATTCTTGACCCTTTTCTCGGCAGCGGTACAACAGTTGTTGTTGCCAAAAAATTGGGTCGCCAATTTCTCGGATTTGAATTGTCAAAAGAATATTGGGAACAATGCCAAAAACGCATTAATCTCGCCAACGAAAATATTCGCTAAACGGCAAAAAGGAAAACAATATTCGCAAAAGAATTTGCCGATATTGTGATGAATTGTGAACGGCAAAGATCAAGGATTGCGTTTCTTTTCATCGTCAATCTCATCATTGTCGCTATCGTCATCATCGTTGCCTTCTTCATCGTCTTCTTCTTCATAGTCTTCGTCATCGTTGTAGTCGTCAATGTCGTCTTCATCGTTGTCCTCATCATCGTCGTAGTCGTCAATATCGTCTTCGTCGTTGTCTTCATCATCGTCATAGTCGTCAATGTCGTCTTCGTCGTTGTCCTCATCATCGTCATAGTCGTCAATACTGAATCTCGAAATCGATATTTCGTTTTCTTGAAACATCTTCTTAAATAAAGAAGCAAATGAATTGAATTGCTGCCAAAGTTGGAGACAGAGAATTGACAACGGAAAAATAATTCCAAGCGGAATCATCCAAAACAGATGGAATTTTGAAAAATCTGTTGCTGCCGTAATTAAAAGAGAAACAATTCCCCAAGGAATTGGAAAACAGACTGCCCAATTAACGACTATTTTCTTTTTCAAATATTTTTGGAAAACAAAGAATCCCCACAATACAATAAATAACGCTGCAAATCCCCAAACAATCCAACCCAAAATTGCCGACAACATTATTTTTTTCTCCTTATTAATGAGTGTATTATTTACAGGCATAGTGTGATTAAATTTGGAGTATTCTATCTTGTTTTGCCGATTTTTACAATGAGCGGATTCGTTTTTTTCATTTTTTTCGGTTTAAACAGTAATTTCCGTCTTGTTTATTTGGGTGTTATCTTTAGAATAACAACATTATTTTATTCTTTTGTATTGCGTCGTGAGTGGCGCGTTTCATTTTGAGATACTTTTATGCCGCAACCAGAACAACGTCTTTCGTTTGAGCAACCGATTTTCGAACTTGAAGCCCGAATTGAATCGCTGAAAAAAGATTCTTCGACATCAGAGGTTCGGGAAGAGATTGCCCAACTTCGCAAAAGTTTGTTGCAACTTCAAAAAGAAATTTATGCTTCACTTCAACCGTGGGAGACGGTTGAGGTGGCTCGGCATCCGAATCGACCGCAAACGGTTGATTATCTTGAGATGGTTTTTGACGAATTTATTGAGTTGCATGGTGATCGTTTTTTTGGGGACGATCCGGCGATTCGGACTGGTTGGGCGAAACTTGACGAGTTCAAGGTTATGGTTATTGGTCAACACAAAGGTCGGAATCTCAAAGAGCGGCAAATTTGTAATTTTGGTTGTCCGCATCCTGAGGGTTATCGCAAGGCGTTACGAATGATGCGGATGGCGGCAAAGTTTCATCTTCCGATAGTGAGTTTAATTGATACACCTGGGGCATTTCCGGGGATTGCGTCGGAGGAGCGTGGTGTTGCGTTAACGATTGCGGAATTGATGTTCGAAATGTCGAGGTTACGGACGCCGATTATTTGTGTTGTGATTGGGGAAGGGGGATCTGGTGGAGCGATTAGTATTGGAGTTGGTGATCGTGTAGCGATGCTTGAGCATGCTTATTATTCGGTGATTAGTCCAGAGGGGTGTGCGGGTATTCTTTGGAAGAGTGGTGAATACAAAGACAAGGCGGCGGAAGCTCTTAAAATGCGTTCAAAAGACTTACAAAATTTGGGAGTGATTGAAGAGATTATTGAAGAGCCGCTTGGTGGTGCGCATCGTGATCCGCATTTAGCGGCGTCACGTTTGAAACATTATTTACGAAACCAACTCAGGGAACTTGTTAAAATTCCGATTGATGATCTTGTTTCTGAACGTTATAGCCGTTTCCGCAAACTTGGAGTCTTTGAAGAAGAATTGAAAACGGAAAATTGACAAAACAAAAATAATAAATAATAAGAGAAATTCACACTATCAAATAGTTCTAACATACGAAAATCTATTCGTATTTCCCGCTTTAAGTAACGACTTCTCTGCTCTTTAACCGCCCTAGTAACGTCCGATAATGTTTCTTATGTTCGGTTAGCGATAACCGGACATAAGGGGCATTATGCGAGTGAATGAGACTGTAATTTATAGGTTATCGCAAACTTTGAGGTATTTTATGAAAAAACGATTATCAGTTACGAAAGCAGAAAATTTAGAGAAATTGCACCCGTCAATTTCTAAGAAAAAACGTGGTCGCCC
>JAISNF010000255.1 GCA_031276415.1 Planctomycetaceae bacterium | reverse complement strand
TAATGAGGTAATGAGGTTGGGTGTGTGTTGTGTCTTTGGCTACTGAGGTTATTTTGTTAAGAAAATTAGGTAGAAATGAGGTAGAACGGTTGCGTCGTGAGTATACACCGTTGCGGCATTTCGGTGAAACATCGCCTACCTTTGGATTATTTACGTGAACGCATACGATTTTACTTTGCTGTTATGACATCTCTTATCTTCTAATAGATCAAACTAAAATATATACAAACACACACAATTATTTTCCGTTAACTGTAACCGGTACAACAATATTGGCGGCGGTAATTGCTAACACGGCAACAGTTCCTCGTGGTTCTTTACCACAAACAATATCGAGAGATTTAACCGCAATTTCCGGTCTTGGATTGTTCCATTGTTTAATATACGCAACAGCGAAATCTGTTGTTGTATTAGATGTTTCGTAAGGACATACCCAACCGAGTCTTGCTCCGGGAATTGGGGTAACTTTTCGGCGACAGTAATCCTCCACGTCAATTTCCGCATCAACCGGAATATCCAACGTTTTACCGTCCACATAATGAACAACATAACGAATCATCTCAAATCGTTTATCGTTTCGTAATTCTTCGTGATTACGTCGCTGCATTATTTTCGCAGTATGCAGGAAAAACAACGCATCGGTTTTTTGTTCGATTTTTACACCGAGAACGTTATTGTTTTTCACAATAACACAATCCGGTACAGGTGAGGTCGGAAAATCGTACACTTCAAACGAAACACCGCCCAATGTTTGCCGTCCGCGAGGAAGTAACGCAAAAGTACGTCCGGTATCACCAAACCATCCTCTTTCATTACGGAAATCATTACACTGTTGAGAAATATCAACAGGTATATAACGTAACGGCGTTCCGGGAATAACTGTGTGAATTTCAGAAAATTCCGCATTGAGATTCCGTAAAATCGTTTCAAGGATATTTCGTTTTTTGACGGAGTTAACCGGAACCGGTTCGTTTTCCTGAAATTTCAGATTGCAAAGTACAATCCCACCACCATTATCCGTTTTTATTGGTGATTTCGCCAATTGATACCGTACTATTGCGCCAATATTGAGGAGTGGTTGAACTGTTTGATAATATATTTCGGAACGTTTTGTCTTGAGTTCAATATTGTCGAGACCGATTATTTTTCCTTTATCGGAAAGTGTAATCCAATCAGCAAGTCGCAAGGTCAGATTTTTCCCACGAATCGGCGGATCAATCGTAAATGTTTGCGGTTCGGAGTTCGGAGCAACATCGAAAAATCGTAACTCATTACTTTTGCCGTCGAAAAACAATCCGAATTTTGTTACCGGATAATAAAACGTGTTACCTGTCCATGTTACTTCACAAAGTTCCTGTTCGTTCATAAATCTCAGTGAGAAATCAAGCGGCGGTATATCAGGAGCAGGTACGTTCACAATATAAGGCCAACCGTCAGCGGAAACCATACCATTACTCATCATTCTATTAAAATTGTTTTCATACGTTGCAAATGGAGCAACATCCTCAAGATCAACCACATAACTGTAGGTATCAGACGCAACATATTCATCGTTTGCCCAACTGAATATTTTTTCACCACTGCCCATAACAATGTCACTGAGCGAAAGTCCCTGAGTAAGCTGGCTACGGCGCAATGGAAACGTAACACGTTCACGCGTAAACGGACGGATAGCATGTTCAATACCGACAAGTTTGTTAAAATCCGCAAGTCCTTCCGGTCTTAAATTGTGCAACAAAATCATTCCACCGGCGTTGTAATATTTTTGTAATTTTTTTTTCTCCGCAAGTAATGTTTTCAGATTTTTCGGTGTTGCGGAAACTATCATGTTAATTGTACTGTTGCGGACATTGTCATTGATATTTATGGTTTTGATCACATCTGCTATCTTTGCCGTTTGGGTATATTTGAGACGCATTGTTTCAAGTTCGGCAAACAACCGTTTGTCCAGATCTTCCATACAAACAATGACCGGTGTGTAATGAAGCCTATACCTTGAGGCATACTGAAGCAGATTACCGAGTAGTTGTTTCACAACAACACTCTTTTCAATTTTTTCGCCAATAAGTACCTGTGAAAGAATCATGACTCCTTGCCCAACCTGCACTTCAACAATCGCTGAATTTGCAAGCCGATTACCGCACTGTAAAAGAGATTTGGCTCCGCGAATCGGTTTGTTGTAAGCATTTCGGTACACAAAATGATCGTCCGTCCACGTAAAAAAGTCTTTCTGACGTAATCTCGCAAATACCTCATGCGATTCATTTTCAATAAATGCAGTGCAACCATTGTTTTCGTCAGGCGTTATTTCACACGGTAATGCTCCATATCTTAGCGGATATTGCTGTTCCAGTACGATAACACAATTTCCTTGTGCCGCAAACGCCTGTAAAACCGGTGAATCACAATTTGTTTCATTAATAGCGTCTTTGCCAACCAGTAAAATCGTTTTTCCATATTGACCCTGAGGAATGTTTTCAAGATTATTCAGTTTTTGGTACGTAATTTTGTTCTTATCAAAAAAAGAAGTTACGGAATTTTTCGGATCGTAAACAAGAAGTGAAAAACATCCATAATCTGTTGACATAGTAGATGATCTCGTGTCAACTTTTTGTGGAGGCATGGAATTCATCACAAAAGAAAAAAGTATAAAACCTCTTAAATCAAGGATAGTGATTTCTTTCTTATCCGTAAAAACTTCCTTCCATTGAGATGACGTTTGATCTTTATCCTGAATCGCAAGCGAGAAAATAAGTGTTCCTTCTTCACGTTTGGTTTCTGATTTGTATTGTCCTATATCGGGAACTTCCAGATCAAACGGAACATCAACATTGTTCCCCGCTGGAACAACAAATTCTTGTTGCCATATTTCATGAGCATTTATCATCTGATGTTCCGGCAGGTTTTGTACCGTATCCATTTTAATCGCAATTGTAAACCGAATATGTTCTTCTTTTTGCGTGTCATTGAAAATTTTGAACGTGCGTCTGACTGTTTTTCCCGATTCAAATGTCCAGTCATATTCGCGACAGAAAACGGCAATGGGGGCGTTGGAAGTGTATTGATTCAGTGCGCGGTTTTGATCAACCCAGAAATGCCATGCGCCGTATTCGTTCCATCGGTAACCTTCCATCAATATTTTGTACAAAATACCAACACCACGTTTTGCCGCAGTCCGTCCACCGAACGCTTCTTCACCGGCAAAGACGGCAAAATCAGAGGGATGCATTCCGTTGACATAAAAATCTTCACCGATAAATCGTGGACGTTTGCCGTCCCAACACCAGCGACCACGACCACCTCCTTCGGGAAACATTTCGTATGCACGGTTAGGGTATTTTGTGAAATCGTTGAAAACGTAATGATCACCATGCACATCAAGAGCATTTCCTTTTGTTGCACCGCCGCCGTCAATCATTGAGAAACGTGTCGGATCAATTTCCTTTAGAATTTTTGCCGTTTTCACAATTTCGTCTTCGAACTGATCCATCAGTTTACTGTAAAGATTGATGCAGTTGATATAAAGAATTTCGTTTTCCATTGACCAAAGCATGATAGAAGGATGATTCCGTTCATCTCGTACCTGAGCTGCTATTTGATCTCGCCAGTTTTGGAATAAATCCATTTTGATTTCTTCTTTTGTCGGGTTTTCTGCCTTGTTTTTCGTACGAAGTTCCGGATCTTTTTCAATAACATTGTAGCCGATTGCTTCACCGTCAAAAATTCCGCTACGGCGTACCACCACACCATTGGTATCGAAAAACCGCAACGCTTCTTTCGGACTCATTCCTTGCCAATGTGTTCCCCAAAATCGCATGATTGTCTGATTCGACTCACGGTAAAATTTCAACCATTCCTCTTTTGTCGGCACGTTGAACGTATCCGCCCATCCATGAAACGGTACGCCGTTGAGCAAAAAATCTTTGCCGTTAATTGTCCATTCACGAAAACCAAATTCACACTTCCAAACGGAATGAAAACCGTTTCCTGTGAGATGAGACTGTAATTCATACAGGTATGGTTCCTGTGGTGTCCAAAGATTAGGATTTCCCCAATGTTCAGTAATCATTATGATTTTATCGCTGTTTGCTTTTATGTTGACCGTTTGATCTGCGAAAGATTTGTGTGGAATATTTTTCAGAGTTTCCCGACACGGCAAACAATCATGACGTAATGTTACTGTTTGATCCTGATCCGACACGTTTTTCAGTGTAATTTCCAACGTCAGTTCCTTTTTTGCCACAGACGGTTTAGCGAAAACATCATCAATGTACACTGTTCCTTGCATGAAATGAATTGTCGGCGTAACAAGAATTCCTGATTGTGGATGATTCCAAACCGGATACACCAAATCCTGAAACCCGTTACTGAAATATTTTTTCGGAAGATTGAACTTGCGTCGTAATTTCATTGGATCGTTTGATTTTTCTGTATAAGCATACCAAGCGTCACGGATTCCAACGTAAATTTCGTTAATGCCCGGTTTGATAGCCCTACTGATGTCGATGTGAAATGTTACAAACGGATTCTTGTTAAATCCGCAAAGTTTTCCATTCACGTAAACGGTCGTATTAAGATTGTTCTGTGGAAATTCCAGATAGGCGGAATGATTACCGTTTGCTGCGTCATTGGGGACATTAATTTTCGTTCGATACCACACGCGATGTGCAAATTGCAAATCGGGACGCAACGTGTTTTTATCTCCGGGGACTTCAATTGCTGACCATCGGTTTGTTTTCGGCAACTGTGAAATTGGTTGTGTTACAGGTTCCGGCAACAATTCGTCATTGCGACAAATCTCCCATGTACCGGCAAGAGAATCTTGTAACTGAAAAATATGTTCTGCGGCTTTTTTATCTGCATCGGTACGATGATTTTCATTGGGTTTGAATTTGGAATACGGTTCAAACTTACCGGGGTAAAGGCAAATACAGTCGGAAGCGTAAAGAATCCGTTCTGGTTTTCCTTCGGTATTTTTAGATTTGGTGAGACGAATTTCAAGTGAATGTTTTCCGGCAGAAAGTTCAACATTCCCTAGTTTTAACCATGCAATTTCGCACCAAAAACTAATCTCCATAAGATCAATAGTGAGATCATCCGGTTTTGCGGTTTGCCACTTTCCGTTGTCAATTCGCCAATCGAACGGGCTGCGAACATATTCAAAACCAATACGATTCCAAATTTCAAACATTCCGGCGGTTGATTCAAAATTGTACTGAAAAGTTACGGTATTTCCGGTAATTGTTGTATCAAGTTTATCGGCATCAACAGTCAGATGTAACCATTTTCCGGAAAAATAGTCATGCTCCCACGAGTTAAATTGTTCAATTCCGTTTGTTACAACCGGATTTTCCGACTCCAGCCAAACAAATTTCGTTTCGTTGCTCACAACATTTTCTGCGTGAAAATTCGCAACACACAAACAAAACAAACTAACCCCAATATAGATTTTCATAAGTTTTTTCATCATAATACCTTTCAATGTAAAGTGCTAAAACACGCAAAATTCAACTTTTAGAAATATTATAGTATGAGACAATAGAGTATTAAACATCATGATTTTTAATACTCTAAAACATTTGCAAAACTCTGAATATTAATAGATATCCAATCAAAAATCAACTATTATCTCAAAAAATCGCATAGGTTTTCCGGTGAAATAAAATATAACACCGGATTATTTGTGAACGGTTATTCCAGTTTAATGTCAAAAACTGTTCGTCCTTTTACTTCGCAAACCAAACCGGAAGAATGTCCGTTAAAATATTTTGTAGGAACTTGAATATCCGGCCATTTGGTAATAATTTTTGACGGACTATTGTTATCAGTTCCTGGCACCATTTCAATAGTTGGTTTCATTATATCTGTCAGATAAACACGGTACAAACCTCTTGGGGCTCCGTCATTTTGTTTTAACGTCCCTAATTTATAAGTTCCGTCTTTTTGAATGGAACCGGTAGAAACCATCGTATCTGTTTCAAAAACAACTTTACCGACAGTTAATGGGGTTCCATCTGGAAGAGTAACTTTACCTGTTACGGCGCAATTCTTACTACAACCGACCAGT
>JAISNF010000242.1 GCA_031276415.1 Planctomycetaceae bacterium | reverse complement strand
CGATGGATAAAATCCGAAACGGTATTGCGGCGGCTTCTGCAAAATTAACGGATTCGGAAACCGGATTTCTTAACGCCGCACGAGGAATCATGACAACCGATACCGTTGAAAAATATGTTGCGAAAACATTGACGCTTCAAGACGGCGCAATGATTACCTTAGCCGGAATCTGCAAAGGAGCGGCAATGATTGCTCCGAAACTTACTTCAAAACTTGCGACGATGCTTGCTGTTATTGTTACGGATGCCGCTTTGGAACCGTCCGACGCACAAAATTTGTTGCAAAATTCCGCCGAAGATTCTTTTAATTGTATTTCTGTTGACGGTCATACAAGCACTTCTGATACAGTATTATTGTTGGCTAACGGAGCCGCCCAACCAGTTCCGCTTCAGGGAGACAATCTCAAACGGTTTGCCGACACGCTTCGTGAACTTTGTATTGAACTTGCCGTCAAAATTCCAGAGGATGGCGAAGGCGTTTCTCATCTGATTACAATTGATATTGAAGGTTGCAAAACTCGCAATGACGCTAAAATAATTGCACGAAAAATTGCCGAAGACGCTTTGGTTAAAACAGCCATTTGCGGAGCGGATCCCAATTGGGGAAGAATTGTTTCGGCGTCAGGAACCGCCGGCGTCTTTTATGATCCGAAAAAAGTTTCGTTGAAACTGAACGGTTTTGAATTATTCAAAAACGGCGAACCAATTCCTTTTGATAAGAAAACGGTGTCCGACTCAATTCGTAACAATCGCGCTACATATATTCTATTGACGTTTGGTGAAGGCGATGCCAAAATTCGTTTTTGGACTACCGACCTAACAACAGAATATGTCCGGCTCAATTCAGATTATACAACCTAAAAAACAACTCTATTCCGAATCAATAATCGGTAACATTTTACGTAACCGTCTATTTTCGCAACTATAAAATATACGGAAACAAAAAATCGTCAACAAATTGCCTGTAAATTGTCCGCAAATTACGCCGGTTTTTTGCGGATAATTTTAAAAATGTTACTTAAAACATCTTTTTGTATTTTGTTATTTAATTGTTTCGTCATTTCAAAAAGATAAAATAAACAACTCTTTATTATCAACTTTATTATCAACAATTAACATGTTTCATGTTGTCCTTTATCAACCGGAAATTCCAGAAAACACGGGTGCGATTGGTCGTACTTGTGTTGCGGTTGGGGCGAAATTGTATCTGGTCAAACCGTTTGCGTTTCAATTAGAACATCGCCGGCTTGTCAGAGCGGGAATGGATTATTGGAACCATCTCAATTATCAAATCGCTGATGATTGGAATCATTTAATCACCGGACTTTCGGGAAATTATTGGTATTTCACTAAAAAAGCGATGAAATCTTTTACGGATATTCGTTATACTAATAACGATGTTTTTGTTTTTGGTAACGAATCACGCGGACTTCCTGCGTTTATTTTGGATTCCGAGCCGGAACATTGTGTACGGATTCCGATGTTGCCGGAAGCGAGAAGTTTGAATTTATCCGTGTGTGTCGGTATCGCACTTTACGAAGCCCAAAGACAACAGATTTACGAAACAGAAAAATCTCATGTTTGAAGAAACAATTATCGCACAATCTACGGCGCATGGTGCGGCGATTCGCGGAATGATACGAATTAACGGACCGGCGGCGATTTTATCGTTGCGCGGTTTATTTGAACCGGAATTGTGTGCGGAATCGAAACCGTTTGTTAAGACGGGTAATCTTATTTTTTGGGGTGTAACACGTCCGGTTCCGGCGAAAATTTTTTATTGGTCTGAAGGACGCGGTTATACCGGTCATCAGTCCGTTGAAATTCACACATTAGGTTCACAACCAATTCTTGAAGCAATAATTGCCGCTGTTACTAAATCGGGAATTGTTCGCCAAGCCAGACCGGGTGAATTGACATTGCGTGCCTTTTTGTCGGGGCGGCTTGATCTAACCCAAGCGGAAGCAGTGCTTGGCGTGATCGAAGCTCCTTCGCAAAACGCATTGAAAATTGCGTTGCAACAACTCGCCGGCGGAATGACTTTACCGATCAGACAAATTCGTGAAACATTATTAGAAACACTGACCTCTCTTGAAGCGGGTCTGGATTTTCCCGATGAAGACATTGAATTTATTTCGCGTTCAAAAATCAATTCGGTTCTTACGTCGGTTCGTGAACAAATGAAATTGTTACAACAACGAATGTTGCGGCGGGGTTATTCAAACGAATATCCCAGAGTGGCGTTGCTTGGTTATCCGAATGCAGGAAAAAGTACGTTATTTAATTTGCTGCTCCAAACTGATCGGGCAATTGTTTCACCGACACCGGGAACAACACGTGATTATCTGGAATCCGAAATTTCGTTTGATGATTTACCGTGTACACTCGTGGACACTGCCGGAATCAGTAACAATTATCAATCCGATACCATTGACGAAATTGACGAAATTGACGAATCCGCGCAACAATTATCAAAACAAATTTCCGAACAAAGTGATCTTATTATTTATTGTTTTGAAAATAACTTAAAAGAACAGATTCGTTCATTCGGTTTTGATGAAACAAAAACCTTGTTTGTTAAAACCAAATCCGACTTGAACAAATTAAACGATACAAAATTAAATAATGTAAAATTAAACAATACGGAAACGAATATTGTTGAATTAAATGTTGTTGCGTTAGACAATATCCAATCAAACGATGCTGATGTTACGATTTCATCAAAAACAGGCGAAGGGATTGATTTATTGCGGGCAATGATTTCGCAACGTTTAAGAGAAATGTCGCCGGACAATATTTTACGGAGTACGGCGTTGCGATGTCGTGAATCGGTCAGCGAGGCGGTTCGGTTATTGGAACAGATATTGGAGATGTGTGATTCGCAAAATCTTTTTTTTGACGAATCAATTCTTGCTTCACAAATCCGGTCGGTATTGGAAACACTTGGTCTTATTGATGGAAGTGTTTACACCGATAAAATTCTTGATGAAATCTTCAGCCGTTTTTGTATCGGAAAATAAAACGGAACAAATAAAACAGAACGGTAAGATCATTATCTCTAACCGGATTATATCAAACATAACAATTATATCGTCCCGCAAAAAAATTTTTAATAATGTCTTCGATTGGGTCGATGTTAAGGTGATGAAGTTATTGTTTTTAACAATCATTATTTAATTATTCGGTTTCTCATCCTTTAACCTTTAAGGAAAGAGCCATGACATCCCCCTTCCTCCCCAATGTTCCCGATGAGGGAACACACGAAAGCCCTGCGCTTTCGCCAGCCATGAAAATTTTTGCCGCAACAACAATTATTATTGGCGGTGCGGCGGTTGCGGCTGCATTTTGGAAAGCGTCGCTTGATTTCGGAGTTATTGATTCCGATATTCATTCGGTGATTGACCGTAGTTTTACGGAGGCACCGTTACCGAATTTTCCGTTATCACCTGATGCGATTTCCGATCAACAGGCAACGGCAAACAATTCCGGTAACATAAATCATGATACCGCATTTTCCAAACCATCAACATCAACACCGTCAGTAGTATTACCGGCGTTGTCGCAAACACCTGCTGTTGATTTGGGAAGCGGAAAATATGTGCAAAAATATCAACCGCCAATGATTATCGAACCGATTCAACAATCTCCTGAAAAAATATTTGCTACGGAAAAAAAAGTAAGTGAAGAAAAACAGGCGATCCAAAGTAATACGCAGTTCGAACCAATCCATAAAATTACCGTTCCGACAATGCCAACTGTGACTCCATCGGTGTTGGTTCCGTCTCCGGTAATTCCATCCGTAACAGTTCCGTCTTCAACGGTTTCGCCGTCGGTAACGAAAAACGGTAATCCAGAAAAAATAGAAAAAAAACCGCCCGCTATTCCTAAAACGGAAACAAATGATGAAATGCTTTCGTTATTTCAGTTTGCCGATAATTTTGAATCGGTAACGCTTGCGAAAACCGAACCGGCGTTACCGGAAAATCCGTTTTTAACTGTTTCTGTAACATCGGAAACAGAATATAAAAATCATTTAAACGATGATTTGTTGCCGCTCCATTTGTCGGATTCTCCTCAATCACAAGAATCGCTTTTACCGCTCAAATCAGCGGAAATTCCGTTCTTCCAACTACAACCGCTCAAAACAATTCCCAACCAAGAACCGAAAACGTAATGACGTTATTTAATTATGTAACTTATTATGAAACTTAATGATGTAACACAATTATATCACCGTTCATAAAAATAAACAAAAATAGTCGGGCAATAGACAAACACTTTAATTTTATGAAACAGTTATCGCGATTTAATGGAATCATTCTGATTATTGCTTTGATGTTTCCATTTTTTTTAACGCTTACATATTTTGTTCTTCTTGCCGGTTCGCCTATTATTGTGCAAAAATCAGTTTATGGAATCGGCAAGATATTTCAATTTCTTCTTCCGGTTTTTTGGGTTGGTGTTATCTGTCGGGAGCGGTGGTTAATTCGGCGTTGGAACGTGCGTGGTTTTGCCGAAGGTTCTGTGTTTGGAATATTCGTTGCCGTTACAATGATTTTATTGTACTTTTTTTGGTTTAGTTTACCGGGGCAATTGCTTGGCAACAATACTCCGGCAAGTGTAGCGATTATTACTAAAATGAACGGATTGGGTATTACCAATGGTCAGCGGTTTTTTCTTTTGGGTTTATTTTATTCGGTAATTCACAGTGGACTTGAAGAATATTATTGGCGGTGGTTTATTTTTGGGCGGTTGCGTGGTAACGGGTCATGGTTTTTTGCAGCGATTATTTCGAGTTTCGGTTTTACGGCGCATCATATTTTATTGCTTGGAACTTATTTTGGTTACACTTCGATATTTTGTTGGCTTAGTTCATTTGGTGTTGCGGTTGGCGGTTTGTACTGGGCTTGGCTTTACAAACGCAGTGATTCTATTTGGGGAACTTGGTTCAGCCACGGATGTATCGACGCCGCAATTTTCATCATTGGTTTTATCGTTTGTTTTAGATAACGATACAAAAAA
>JAISNF010000207.1 GCA_031276415.1 Planctomycetaceae bacterium | reverse complement strand
CGAATCCGTAACAATTCCATCGGAACATAACGAAATTCCGGCGTTTCGGCAAAACAAAGAATCGGAACAAAAATAAAGAAACCCAAAATACAAAAATTGTACAAAATACGAATCATCATCACACCTTCTTTCAAATTAAAGATTTACAAAACATAAATTGTTTTTATTAACCACAGAGGACACAGAGTTCACTGAGGATTTTTTAAATATAAAATTTGTCCGCAGATAATCGCAGATTGTTTTTGAAAATAGAAAACAAAAAAAAAGTTAAAACAAAAAAAAATTGTTTGTTTATTTTGTGTTTCGTATTCTCAAAAGACAATCTGCGTTTATCTGCGTAATCTGCGGACAAATTTAAAAATTATCTGCGTTCATCTGCGAAATCTGCGGACAAATTAAAAATCATCTGCGGACAACTCTTTTGTTTCCGTTATTTTGTGGTTAATAAAATAGGGCGATTACATTACAAACTCTGCTGTTGTTCAGGCTTGGGATTGGTCAGCAGCAAATAAGCGGATAACACAAATCCCATCATAAAAACAAAAATCGAAACATTTTGTGAAACAGTCATTCCGGTTCCCAAAAAAGAATCTTCGTCTGTTCGGATTGTTTCCAAAATAAATCTCGTTATAGCGTACAAAATCAAAAATACCGCAAACACTAAACCGTTACGGCAACGGAATAAATGAAACCGTCCCAATATTAACAGAATAACACAAAGTATTGCCGCTGATATTGAACTATAAATCTGTGTCGGATGTACCGGCAAAACAGTTGAAGGAGTTGGTGTTACAAAATAGGGTTGCGTTTCCTGCTTTTGCCGGTCGGAATAAATGTCGAAACGGATTTTTTCTTTGGGCGACATTTTTTGAAGATAAGCAATCCACTCAAATGTATCACGCCATGTTCCCGATTCTTGCCTTTTACAACATTCACAACTACACGCAAATTTGTTTGACGTGTGAGGAATAATTCGTTGTGTTCCGACCTCCCACGCAAGCGATTTACCGTCGATCACGCCGACAATTCGCCGAAGTAACATATTCGCTTTAAGACCGGAGCGTTCAGCATCGCTTTGCGGCTGAACCTCTTTGATGGCAAGAAACAAAGTGTTGCCGATGGATTGTTCGGCAAATTTCAGTCCGCAATAAAATGTCTGACCGTGTTCAATCTGATGAAAATGAGCCGGACTCCCTTCTGGAAACACAATACCCCACGCAACATCCGTAACTCCGCCGTAACAACAACCGTTCAACAAACAACCAATCCGCCCAATAGAAATCCCCAACATCATCGCCGGTGCCATTAAATCGAATGTTACCAAAATCGGCATTTTGTTACGAATCATAAAAAAAAGTGAACCCAAAATTCCGCCGAATATCGAACCGTAAACCACTAAACCGCCGTTAGCAATATTGAGAATATTATAAAGTGTGGCACCGAGTTGGAGTTGACCGTTTTCGTAAGACAACATGTCTTGCCAATATTCGGTAATGTAAAAAATACGTGCGCCGAAAATTCCGCCCAAAACCGCCCAAAGACAAAGCGAAAAAATTAAGTCCGATGAGATGTGTTTCTGTTTTGCGAGTTGCAGTACCATGAACAATGCGGAAAGAATAGCAACCAGCAGGCAAACTCCATAACCGCGAATAGGAATACCCAAATCCGATTCCATCATTTTCGGGGCAATCATTAGAACCGCACCAATCACAATAAAAATAGCAAAATAATTCCCAATCTCTTCATCCCATTTTTTAATAACAACAAAACGCCAAACCACAGCAACCAAAACAATAATCGCCAACAACAAATTCGCCAAACCAAAACCAAAAATAGGAATACCAAAAATCTCTGGAGGAATATAAAATAACGTCTGATACATCTGGAATACCTTAGAACAATATTTGATCCAATGAAAAAAACTTTTAAAAATAATAACAAGATTTCAAACTCCATTCAAGAGCATTCAAGAGTATTTGCGGATTTGGAGTTTATAATTTAGTTTATAATTAGTTTATAATTTGCGGGCGGTTTGTGATTTAATGTCCAAACGACAAATTACACAAATTACAAATTACAAAACTACAAATCAAGTGTTCCGACAATTTCCGCAACATTGTTGGCTCCTAATTCGTTTAAGGCGTTTGGCAAGGCGTCTAAGATTTGTATTGTTGCGGTGGGGTTGTAAAAATTAGCGGTTCCGATTTGGATGGCAGATGCTCCGGTTACAAAAAATTCCATTGCGTCGTCAATTGTTTCAATACCGCCGATACCAAGAATTGGAATTTTGACCGATTTGAAAATCTGCCGGACGCAACGTAACGCAATTGGTTTGATTGCCGGACCGCTCAATCCGCCAAAACCATTGCCGAGACGCGGACAACGTTTACGCCAATCAACCGATAAACCGAGACAAGTATTGATTGCTGAAATACCATTTGCTCCTCCTTGTTCCGCTCCGCGAGCCACTTCGCCGATATTACTGACGTTGGGCGATAATTTGACCAAAACCGGAAGCGATACAACCCGACAAAATGTTGAAACAATTTTCTCACACAATTTCGGGTCTGTTGCAAAATCAATTCCGCCGCTCACATTCGGACACGAGACGTTAATTTCAACCGCATCAATTCCTGTAACCAATCCAAGTTTTTCACCGAAAATCAAACATTCTTCTGTATTTTTCGGTGCAATACTAATGATAATTTTCGTACCAAGTGTTTTGAGATACGGTAATTTATTGCATAAAAATTCGTCAATTCCATCATTATCAAGACCGATTGAATTGAGCAATCCCGAAGCGGTTTCAACTGTTCGCGGTGGAACATTGCCGGGTCGCGGGTTGAGTGTAACAGTTTTGGGAATGATACCGCCCAAACGTGACAAATCCAAAACTCCAGCCATTTCGACAGCGTAACCAAATGTTCCTGACGCTGTTAAAACCGGATTTTTGAGAATCAATGAACCAAACATGTTTCGGAAAGTAAAAAAGTGATAATTTCAAAGGAATTTTATTTTTCAATCATGTGCCTGTACAAAAAAAATACTAAAACGTAAATAACAAGAACAAGAAAAAGAACAAGAAAAATCTCATCCGGTTTAGTCTAATAAAAAAAACTAAATTAACAACCGCCAACAAAAAATAGAAATTTTCGTAATTATTCAGAAGAACTTCATGGATTGCCGTTACGGGAACATCTAAAAACCACAGAAATTTATTTTTATTAACCACATTATTAATTACATTATTAACCACAGAGAACACAAAGTTTACAGAGGAAATTTTGAATTAGAATCAAAACATTATTTTATAATTGACTTTTAATCCAAAATAACTTTTTAAAAAGTGACCGCAGATTACGCAGATAAACGCAGATTATGTTGTATTTTAAAACA
>JAISNF010000126.1 GCA_031276415.1 Planctomycetaceae bacterium | reverse complement strand
GCCAAAAACCACATTTAACACATTTTGCAGGAGTATCCTCACCAATATCTATTTCAATATATTCCAATGGAATGAGTCGTTTGTCTTGTTCAACTAAACAATTATTCATCAATACTGTTCCATTGTGATCAAGTTCTAAACCACCGGCACGAATAATCTTTTTTGTTGCTAATATTTTTTCAATTTCCTGGTATAGTTCAATTTGAATACGACAAGGAAACTCTCTTGAAACGATAAATATATCATCGGGTTCGATATTTCCAAAATGTTGTCTCAACTCTGATACAACAGGTTCTCCAAGTGGTGATGTACAATGTTGTTGCAAATGCTTTATCATACGCTCCGCTTCAGCAACTGCCGGAGAATTTCTAATAACACAAATTTCAACCCAAACCCTCTCATACTTATCACCGCTTAAAAGCAACGCCATTGGAATGCCGTTTTCCCGCCATAACCAAAGACCATTCGATAAATGCTGCGAACATTCAAAATCAACACTTCCTGATTTTATAAACGTTAATGGAACAACAGAATGGCGTGTAATACAATCAACCATTGTTATTGAATCATCAATATCCCCAATACCAACAACACATTCGACATTTTTTTCTGCAAACAAATTTTGCAATTCCTGATAAACAACAATACTCATTCTTTTAAAAAGAACATAAGAAAAAATATCTAAATCATCGTATTGTGATTTACGAAAATGCCGTTCCAGTAAAACAGCAATATTTGTACCTATATTTTTAGGTGAACAAAACCAATAAACTAAACTTCGGCGTACATCGCCCCAAAACCATAAACCAATCACTAAAAACCAACTAAACACAATAGCATAAAGTAACATGATTATTGAAAAAAATAAAGGTTTATAAATAATTTTTGATTTAATATTGAATTTTTAGATGTGTTCAATATTAAATCAGAATACAAAGACTTATCACAGCAACATCGTAAAAAATAATATAAAACCCGCAATAAAAATGCCCCCCAAAAGAAGTAATGCCAAACAACCATCAAATGGTAATATAGTATGATTTAAAGATTGTTCTTGTAAAACTCTTAAAGCATCTGCGGAATCCTCATTATCCATTCTCGTTTCTATAAAATCGTGAATCGCTTGAACAATATCATTATGACGAAATGAAAACATAACAGTATTTTCATCTCGTGCCGCAGAAAATATACCACCCCTTGATTCATTGCCACCGGAAATAGTAAATTGAATATAACCATTGAAAAACCAATACGATGCTCTTAAAACTTGAAGTGCAGATATTTTTGAATAATGTAATGTCTTGACCCCTTTCAATCCGTGCAACAAAAAATTATAGAGACCTATATTTCTAACAGTAATTTTATTTTTGTAAATCTCCAATCTGGCAGCTCCTAAATAACCAAAATTGAAAATCATATAAGTATAAACAAAAATCACAATTGGAAATTCTCCCGATATGTCTTCAACATCATAACTTGTTTGAGATTTTACTTTGGTAGTAACATTACGATTACCTGCCAACCGACTTAGAGTATTTTCCATCTGCGGTGGTGTAACATTTTGCATGGGAGGAACCGGAACTGAATGAGTAGGTAACGGCGGCGGTGCTGATGTTGAAACATGGAATGTCTGTGGAAACTCCAATCCCCTTACCTTTTCAGCAAGTGATCCCTTTCCATCTTCCGTAAGAATTGTTGTCGCTGGCGTAATAATTCCATGAGCCGCTAATATTTTTAACGTCCCAGAATCAACAGGTCCACACTTCTTGCCAGTTTGGTCGAAATAATACCAATTTGCCATTTTTCGTTATAGTGTTAGAGGTTAATCGTAGCAAAATAAACAAAACATCAAACAACTTATTATTCAAAGCGATTCGTAATATTCCCGTATTTTTTGTGCCATAAGTTTTCGGCGTTTATTGAGAAATTTGTCATAATCATCCGCCACCATTTTGTCAAAACCAGACGGAATACAATTCATAGTGAGATTTTCTTGTAATTCCTTCTTCGATGTTATGTTGCAAATATAGATTTGGTTACTTATTCGTTTAGACGTTTGATTTGACACCAAATTCAAATAATCTTTAGGCGATTTATTACCAATGCTTTTATTAACATTAGAATCAATGTACACCAAATTGGCGATTTGGTTATACCGTGATTGTTGGTTACAATTATTCTTTTTCAAATAATCTTTTGGAAACAAATGATGAATATCACCACTACCACTATAAAGCATGTCTCTAATAGAAATATTCGTCGAAAGAAAACTATTATCGTTCGCTTTTACCTGCGCCGCCCAAAAAATGCCCAATAACGGACTACTCGCCGATGATGTTTCCAAAGCCTTCGGCAATTCACGAGTCCAAAAATCATCAACTAATTTTGTTTCACTTTCAAAATAAGCCTCAAACCGACCATCGTTTATTCGTTTAATATCTTCGTCAAATGTCGTTTCTTGCGACGAAGTATAACGATTCGTTAAGATAGAAAAAACAAACCAACGACGAATAATATGTTCAAAACTAGAATCATTCCCTCGCAATTGCCGTAATTTTGATTTCAGTTTCAAATAGAGAATGTAAGAAAAATTAAGAACGCCGCTAAAATGAATCAACGTCGGAGAAATAAATCCGGCAGATCTAATAATCTGCAAAAAACCTTTAAAATTATTTTCGTTAATAAAATTCCGAACACCCTCGTCAAATCTTAAAAATGTATCTTCAATAATCTTTTCGTCAAAAATTCTTTTGTCAAAATCCCTACCGGATAAAAGACTTACAAATTCCGATAATTTTCCACGATTAAATTGCGATACAAAAGCAACCCGAATTAAATCAGAATATTCCGGATCATAAAGATCGTCTTTCTCATCTTTTAACCATCGAATCATCTTAGCATAATCCGTTTTCATAAATTCCGGATCTTTTTCTACCGCATCATCCCAAAACTCCGGTTTTTGTGCAGTGTGACAAAAATATTCTATCGTCTTCCACAAATAATCACCACCATGAGCCGTATCAGCAGCAATTTTACTCATCACAAAATCCGTTTGGTTTAATCGCTTGCCCGTTGAATTGATACGTACAAATATTTCTGTAATCGTTTCAATATCCAACCTGCTCGAAAGTTCAATGACACCGACGTGATTATTTATAATTTTTTCTAACCGACTAAACGAATTTCCCACTTTTTTATAGTCGTCTTTACGGTCATCTTTTTGAAGGTCGGGGTTATCAATAAAATATTGATTTTTTATATCAGAAAAGTCCAAACCTTTACCGTCTTCAGAAAAAACAGATTCAAATGGAACAGAAATATCCGAAATCCATTTTTTCGACTGTTCGATAGTAACATCAGAAACTTTAAATTCCTCTGTTACAGGATTAAAGGCAATCCGTACTCTCTTTTTTGAGTAATTTTTGTCAACAATAAAATCTCCCAGAATAGCCGCTTTTAATGCGGTCATGCGTTGCTGCCCATCAATGAGAACAATCGTATTGGCAGATAAACTACCATCTTTTAAATGAACTTGCGGCATTACACATGTTACAACATACCCTACCGGAAAATCTTTGTAGAGACTGTCAACCAATTTACAAACATCAGTCGATCCCCAAACAAATGGTCTTTGAATATTAGGAATGACAATTTTCTTGTCTTTTACCTGCGCTAAAAAAGTAGCAATACGTTTTGATTGAATTTCGTATTTTTCCATTTTAAATCAAAAGAAGTTAAAGGAAACAATTGTAAAAACTATGTGGTGTAGAACGGCTCTTGCCTTCTGCGGAGTATCCTACACCTAAACATAAATGATGCAAGTTTTTTCTTTTTAAAAAGTCAAAGTTTTTCTAAGTCCTTACTGACAAAGAATTAATATCGAATTGTTAATCAGAATCGGCAACAATACTGCCATCAAAAAGATGGGAACGTTACGTGCTTCAGGTAATCTCAACGCACGACGCCCCCTTTCGGGAAACGCATGTCCGCTGAGTTATTATTCGCTGTTCCTGCCGAAAATCGGATGGTGTTAGGAACAGAAAAAAGGGTGAACCTGCGATCAATCCAGACTAAAATTCCAAATGAACAAACAATTGTAGCATCGCCCAATTGACCTGTCCATAAGTACGTAAACAATTTTTTAAGAATTTTTAAAACAATACAAGAAATCAATATATTACGAAACAATAAATATATTGATTTAGTGAATATCAATGGAAATTACAGTACAGGATTTACTTTACCCCGTACTGTAATATCTTAAGCGTCTTCTGTCGCTTCCGTCTCTTCAACGGTTTTTTTAACCGGTTCTTCCACATCCGGCAACGTTATTTCTTCCGGCGGCGGTTCTAATACTGTCGGGGTTTCGTTCAACGTAACCTCGAAAGCAATATCACGCAGTTGTGCGTACTGCTTTGCCGACGTGAACCATGACGTAGGAACATCGTTGGATTCAATTGTCGCTGTGAATTTTGACAAATTGCCTGTTCCTTCCGGTGTAACATCGACAGCAACGGAAATGAATTGTGCCGAATCGTCCAAGTACAGGATTTCCTGTATTGTTAATTCATTACTGCCGAGTCTGGTATGAACCGGATGATAGTCGTCAGATCGTAAAACAAAAATTAAATCGTATTTCATTTGAAATTATTGGGTTAAAGTCTCTAAAGGTTCTTTCGTTTTTATCCAACCTCTTGTTATTCGCTTTTGAATCATTTCGGATTCTTCATAAACTTCTTCTTGAAGTTTTTTCGAGCCTTCTTGAGGATTGGAAATAGTAATAACTTTTCTTGATTTCGTGATTTTTTTACTACTCCAAAAGCAGCAAAAAAATTGCATAATATTAAGCATTTGGAATTATTGGGTTAAAGTGTATTCGTAAATCAAACGCAAAATATCGTTTTCGCCTTTTGTCAACGTTTGCGGTAAGTTTGTTCCTGAAATAACACCGCTCAACGTAACATAGTACATCGTTGTTGAATTGACACGGCAGTACAAAACACCCGAATCTGTCATTACAGGGGCATTAAATTGTTGTGAACTACTGGTACGGGCGAGATAGTGATTTTTAACAGTGCTAAGGTCGTCGGAAAGTATTAGTCCCATTGCCCAGTTATTATCAGACAAACTAAGGTTCTCTGTTGCAGACCTGTAATAGGCATAAGGCAAGTAATACGTACCTTCGGGATTTTCTTTATCGGTTCTACCGGCATCGTCATTTTGCAAATCAGCAAAGTAAAAGCCGGAAAGATAGTAGATTGCGCCTGAACCTGGGTATGCAGCAATCCCGTAAGGAATAATACCGATTTGCTCTTCTGTGATTTCAGAAGCAGCAGGATCGGTGGGTGTTTCAAGCGTTAATTTGTAAACAAGACAACCTGTTCCTGTTGTGGGATCGCCCTCATCTTGCGCCGGAATTGTAAACTCACCTTGAGCAACAGTTGCAAAGATTTCAAGTTTTCCGGTATCGGGGCGAGAAACCATAATAGGATTGTTCGGAAAATTGGGTGTTGCCCATTCCGGCAGTGTAATCGTAACCGTCCGGCTACTAACTGTCGTACTTCCCGTTATGTCCGTGTTGTAATAAAGTAGTAATGTGTGAGTTTTCGCTGTTGCATCCAGTGCTGAATAAACGGCTTTGACGACAGTTTTTGTTCCACTACCGTTGTCAAACACGTGTCCACCAACAAGGTTAGAGTTCAACAGGTTACTTGACAAGTTACTGTTGTTGTAAGTTGTAACTTGCTTTGTGACCAAGTTCGCAGAAAATTGAGACGAACTACTGACTTGTTTCCAGACAATTGTTTCTTGCTGGTTGCCTTTTGGACATGCTTCTGTGGGTGTCCCTGTTAAAGTTTGTTCAAGGAAGTATTCAACCGTCCCCGTTGTCCAGATTGCTTGATAAATGGCTTCACCGATTGCAATACCCGTAACGTTTTGAGGTAAATTGTAATGCCGCCCAAAACAGATGCTTTTAACGCTTCCAACGCCGCTGTTTTTAACGTATTCGACAATGAACGAATTATCACCGGCTTTGCGGCGATAAACACTCCGGTTGTCAACGGGAATGAGTTCCTTTGCCGATTCGACAACAGTATTTCCGTTGTTGTAAAACGTCGTATCGGCAGTGTATGCCGTCATTGCGTTAGTCACGTAAGGGGGGACTACAGTATCTGTCGTGATTGTAATATCACGGTTCAACGCATAAATCCCGAATGCTCCGTTGTCTGCGAATCCGGCGAATTGTCCGGTAGTCGGTTTTGACGCTGCTCTCAAAGCAACACCGGGGTTGTTCGCATTCAATGATGCAAATAACGCTCTTTTCAAGAAAGCATCCGTAACTGTATTTTCAACAGTACAAGACTGTTTAATATTGCCGTCTTTATCTTCAATTTGAGCAGTAACACGCCCTTTGAATTTGGTAGTGTCCATAATATATTCTCCTTTTAATTAAGGTTCAGGTTCAGTAGGTTTAGGTTCAACAAAGCCCCAAGCCCGATCACCCATTGAATTGGTTTCACCCATCGGGTTAGGTTTTGTTTTTTGAAATACAAGACCATTAGACGGATATTCGTCTGTAGTAATTGTCATATTGCTATAAACTAAATCACCGTCTGTTGTCCCTGTGATTTCTAGTGTGTCGGTTGCAACGACGAGGTCAGGGGTAAAAAAAACATCACTGACATTAACAGGTTCATACCCTGCTCCTGTGTAAACATAATCAAGTGTCTCATCACCCATTGCATCCGACAAAGTATATGGTGCCGGTAAATCTAGAAACGCAACAGGTTCAACGGCGGGGACTACCGATGGGATAATGCCCTCTGTGGTTACTGTTACGTCTTCAACAAATTTACCTGTGTAAACATAATCAAGTGTTTCATTTGGTGTTGCGTCTGATAATGTGAATCCCGTTGTATCGTCAGCGATTGTCATTGAGTCTGAAACAACGTAAACGGCAAGCGGCATAATCGCAGCATCTGACAACCTTCCAAGTGAACTGCTTACTTGACCTTTGTAAACAAAGTCCAGTAACTCGTGTATTCCGGCTTCCGACCACACCATCCCTATCGCACTATCCGACAACCGCCCCATCGAACTACTGACAAAGGGAGCCCCCGTAAGCGTGCCGAGAGATTGCAACATCCGTTTCACTTGTGCCAATGTTACGGCGTGGTACGGTTGTGTTGCTTCTCCAACACGAATCGGACTTTTGGCGACCATGAAAAATCCGGTCGCTTTGTCAATAACGATGGGACGATACATTAGTTAAAAGGTCGTTTTACAATCCACACGGCATTGAAGATGTTTAAGTAATTGGGATTGAAGTAGGCGTAACTAGAACTATTACTATACGGATAAAGTGGAATATTGAGATTACCGTTTTCAGAGGATGAAAACGAACCTGTTGTGTTAAATGACGTGTCAGGATAACTGGAATAATAAGGGCGATGGACGGTGAAGTAATTCCAAGTTGCGCTTTTCCAATCGCTCCCAACACTGTCATTAGGTTGAGGTGTTCCGTTCAATTGAACAAAGTGAATGCTGTTATAGTTGTTATAGTTCGTACCCGAATACCACGATGCCCTAATAGTAGCACTGATAAGCCGATAATCTGTTGGTTTTGCGACTCTTGTTCCCAACAGTGCCCCCCAGTTGTAACTAGCCTCCGATGGTGGGGCAAGCGTAATTGTTGCCGGATAATATGTTGTGTTGGACGCAGGTTTTGAAATGACTGTTCCACCGGTGGTAAATCGATAAGGAATGCCGCCATCAATATTCAAAATTTTGCTTGCCATCTTCGCAAGCGATTCATTCGGCAACGTAAACACACCTTTTGCACAAAGATTGCTTGCCATCATATCTTTAATAGCAAGATACTGTTCTAATTCTGTTTGGGGGATGGTAACACTACTCATCTGTGTTCTCCGTATCGTTATGTTGGTTAATAAGTTCTTGTAAAGTTTCTAAATTAACAGCGTCCGAATCGTTTTCAGGTTCGGCAATTGTCAGGGGGGCTGTTGCCGGCAGCAAGCGTTTTGTTCCAAATTCGTCAAGTGTAAGCGGTCGCATTAGTAATAAAATTCGTGGTCAAGAATAATAGGCGGATCGGGAAACGGAACATTAGGAGAAGTTCCAAGATTGGGAAGTTTTACTGCCCAGAGGGGGTAATGTATGAAACAGTTATCATAACCGTACCAATAATCGTAAGAAGTGCTGTATGGGTACGTCCGTAATAGATATTGATTAGCGTCATTTCTATCAAAATAGCCGGATATTACCTCTCCTTTATTGAGACTTGTTGTTCCATAAGCACGCACGCTATATGTTGTAGTATTATCCAATTGTGCTTTTAGGCTATCAAATTTAGTGGATGGCGTGGTGTTTGCTCTTTTACTGTAACTATAATAGTGCCGTATAGCGTTATTGGCATTTCCTCCCCACACTACATCCATATACACACACGATAGAAGTACAACATTTGCAGGAGAAACATTATACGTTGTACCGTTAAAAGGAAAAGATGTCGGAACACTCCAATAGACGTAAGCAACAGTTAAGTTATTAGCGTCACGAGACGTATTAGAATTACAACGTATAGCATCTGTCGAACCAATCACAAAATAATCCTGTTGATTCGCAATCGCAAAGTTTTTGAGTGTATTGGCGTAATTCCAAAGAGTATCGATATGCCGTTGCTGCCTATCAATTTTCCCGACTTTGGCAATGAGTTGTGTGAGCGGTTCATCGGGCAATGCCCGTACCCCCTGCGTACAAAGATTTGCCGCTAACATTTCACGGCAACGCCGCAGTTGCTCTTCTGTCGTTAAGTCTTCAGGGATTTCAGGCATTTAATTTACTCACGTCTAAAATGATGTTTTCTTTAACGTTTGGTAACTTGAATCCGTCTTTGGAAACTTTGAGACAATTAACAGTTAAAAAATCAATGAGTTGGTGTGACGAAATACCTTTGGCAATCAGGTCGCTAACAACCGCATTTTTATTTGTTTTGCTGATAAGTTTTGTTTCATTTCCTTCTTTAATACTAATATGCCGGACGTATTGATGTACCGGTGTAGGGAGATTTAGTTGTTTACAAAAATGTGTGTAAAGACTAAATTCCGACATTAAATCAATCCCCCGAATCACGTGTCCGACAGCATAACGGTTATCAAGTAAAACCCGCTCCAAACACCATGTCGGAGAGTACGGATGAAAAAACTGTGATCCGTTTGTTTGGGGGTAAAAATTATTTGCCGTATCGTTCCCGTGCAGGGATTCGTGTTCTTTTAGTTTTCCTTCAACCCAAGAACAATCATGCAATAACGCCATAAACTCCGCTTCAATTCCAACAAACTTAAAGGCGTTAATATACGAGTTGTACCAACCTTCAACCTGCCCCATTGTTACGCCGTTTGGCAAATAAGACAAACGGAACTCCGACCGGACAATAAATGTCCCGCCGAGTTCCTTTGCCTTGTTGTAATTTATAAGTGCCAAAAGGAGATGCCCCAAATGACAATCTCCATTCAGCGTTGGGTAAAATCTCGTGTTGTTCATGTGTTGTTCATTGTGTATCGAAAAATTCTTTGAAATATTCTTGTATCATTTTTATTGGAATATCGGCGTAGGACGTGTGCTTATCGAGGTTTTTGTACATTTCATGTATTTTCGTACCCGGACAACAAACGGCGGTACTTAAATCATCATAGGAGGTCTCCCTGAACTCCAAATAGATATGACGCAAACAATCCGTAACATCGTGTTCTGCTCTTCGTAACCGCTGCTGTTCTTTAAGCGATAGTTTTTCAAAACCGGTACAATTTTCGGGATGTACGGAAAATTCTAATACTTCGACCTTATCATCCTGAAAAATCTGTGCCGTGCGTGTAATCGGCTTCTCTCCGAAACAACTAAACATCTTTTCCAACGGCACAATAACGGGACCGGAATGGGACATCGCAACACGATCATCAAACAATAACGTATTTTTGTGAACGCAATACCAGCCGAAAGCGAGATAAACAAATTTTTGTAATCCCGCAAGCGTAATGGGTTTATTGTTATTTCGGAACGTGCCCAAAAACCAATTAGCAACCGCATAAGCATTAGAAGGTGTCTGCTCTTGCGGTTGCCTGTTATCGCCCGTCGGATTTAATAAAACTGTACTCATATTCTATTCGTAAAACACATTTTTGATAATTAAGCACTAAGGCAGGCGAACATCGTTTGTTTGATTTCCGTTAGCGAAGAAACAGAAACCTCACAACCATCGCACCAACAACCATCAGCGACAAAAGTAGTTTTATAACATCTCTCATAAGGAGTTTTGACGGCTCCCTGTATCTTTTTATAAGCGACTTGCTTATCCCGTATTTCTCTAACACGTTGAGAAACGACTGATACCGTAAATACATCGCCGAAATAACCCGTTTGTGTTTTTTGCTGCCCATATCTTTTTCCTCTGCTTCTTTGCAACAGGAATCCGCCTGTATTTGTGAGAATTGCCTGTGTTAAATAATCCCGTGTTGCCTCTTGGCTTTTTGTATCAGATTGCTGCGATCCCTGCTGTGATCTTTGCCATGACCCTTGTTGGGAACTTTGGTCAAATCCAAAAAATTGATTGAAATTACCGCCGCCGTAAGAACCGTTTCCGCCGCTGCTATTACCGGGATCGGCGTCAGGAACCGGATCATTATTTCGGGGACCGGACGGGTTCCCATTACTTGGCGGCGAACCCAATGGTGATTGCGGGCTTGTGTCCACAACCGGAGGGGGATTGTCCCCGTAAGGATTATCTACATTGATTGCCGAAAGATATTCCTCCGTTTCGTACAATTCGCCTGCATAAACAGGAAACGAAAGAAAACAGGGAACAACGATTATCAGAAACACGCACACAATGAATAATAATGTTTTACTCATCATTTTGAAATACTCCTTGTTTTACAACGATCTCATACCAAATAGTTTGATATTCCGAAGACAAATAGAGAACCTGCGAATCGCCCCAAACGGCTGGCGACAATTCTTCTTTGCGGTTCCCCGCCTCGTCCAACGGATAATATACCAGATCGTTGTTACTTTGCGTGTGAAAGCGAGCCGAAAGACATTCACACAACACAGGAGCAGTTCCAAACGTATCAATTCCGCTATTGTTCAACGTGATTTTGTTATCCAGAATCTGCTGATACTGCTGATTCGTGTTTCGCATTTCGCCGGTAATAACCAACAGATAATGCGTCCCTTCCTCGTCTTGGGAAATCTCGGTCATGGTTACGGTCGCCCATCCGAGATTGTTGTCTTTAAACTCTAAATACCCTTTGCCAAACGGATAGGTTTCGTATCGATCCGTAAAACCCGTAAACAATTGTGTTTTACCCTGTGAAGCCGACAGCCAATGCCGTGCCGGAATCGACATGTCGTAACGCAGATAATCGTTAGATTTTGTTTTGTCATGAACAATAATTTCTTCTAGTTTTGTCCCCTCTTTAACAATAGGTTCAAACTGCGGTCTTGGCAAAAGACCGGTAGGATCGACCCCCGTCGGATTAAAAAACGCTTCACGCATATCCAAGCCAAGACCGTTAAATCCAAAACTATACGTGTGGTGATCCCGTTTGAATAACTCCATTTCCTTTTCTTCAGAAAGCGGAACGGCAACCGTTTCTTTGTCGGCATTTTTATTGTAATCACGTGTAATTAAATTGTTACAAGCGATTTGATGCGCAAGTTGTACCGTGTTATTACGCATAGCAAAATAACCGAACATTGCTTCCGACAGGGCATTACTGCCGTCGTCATAACAGAATGGAAACACCCCGTCCCATCCGTGCCGGCTGCCAAATAAAGAAAGCAAGGGCAATCCCTCCGCCGAATATCGGTTAATCCAGATATGTCCGTATTCACTGCAAGT
>JAISNF010000104.1 GCA_031276415.1 Planctomycetaceae bacterium | reverse complement strand
CCGAAATGAAAGTGATCTTTCTGAAGGAATTACGTTGGACATTGTTTTGCCCGGCGGCGAGGAACAAAAAATTGTTATCAAATTAGGACAATGAAACAATAAATTGAATTTGTTTTTTTGTACCTGTTCACGGAGATTCGTTTAACAAGTTATCATAATGAAAAATCATCAACGGTACTAGAGTCCCAATACATTGTGCCTTTACGATTTAAACCTATTACCGTGAAGGATTACGTTTTTTTATTGTTAAAAATATTTTCGGTACAATCGTTTTTTTCAATTATTTAATCATTTAATTATTTAATTATTTAATGACAATGTATCAACGTAGTTTTTCGTTATTATCTCCTGAGAACAGTTTGCTTTTTGTTATTGATATTCAGGAGCGGTTGATGCCGGCTATTAGCAAGGGCGATACAATTATTTTCAACACGCGGCGTCTTCTTAATTCGGCACAATTATTAGGTGTTCCTATTTTTGTTTCGGAACAATATCCTCAAGGGCTTGGTGCGACTGTAACTGAAATTGCTTTGGCAATTCCCGAAACGGCGCCGGTTATTGCCAAAAAATCGTTCAGTATTTGTGCTGTCGAAGAAATTGAGAGGGAACTTGAAAAACATTCTGCTTCAAAAATAATTCTTTGTGGTGTTGAGACGCATGTATGTATTTTGCAATCGGCGTTTGATTTTTTGGCGATGGGCAAGGAAGTTATTTTGGTTATTGATGCGATTGGGAGTCGATTTCCGATTGACGAAGCGACGGCGATTCGTCGTTTGGAGTCATCTGGTGTTACTTTGGCGACTGCAGAATCTATCATGTTCGAATGGTGTGGCACATCGGAACATCCGCAATTCAAAACCATTAGCCGTCTTGCAAAAGAAACAAGTCCGCCAATAATCCGCTGATGATTTTTAAAAGTGTCCGCAGATGACGCAGATAAACGCAGAACATTTTTTTGAGAATACGAAACAACAAACCAGACGAAAAAAGTTTTTTGTTTTGGTGTTGACAGATTTAACGAGTCTTGTATAATTACGAACAATTAATTTCTGAATTTTTATTTTAAATTTTGGAGACCAAATTACAATTTAAAAAATAAATCGCCCGAATTTTTGTTCGGGTATTAAAAAAAATCGAGTACGTCAACAATACTGAATTTCGCTTAGGCGAACTGTAATTTTTTACATGACAACCGGATTTTCCGGGTAAAAAATTACTTGCATAGGAAAGTTGCGTGTCTCCCGCTAAGGGAGCGTCGCGTCCTATGCCATGGGTATAATTCTGCGTTACATTTTAAACATGTAATGCACCACTTTTGTCGGTGGGAATGAACCTAAATTCAGTAACGTGTCGCTCCTGATCGTAAGAGTGATACTTCTGTTGCCGTTTCTCGGCGTTGAGTTTTTCCTGCTTTGTAACAAAAACAGATTATTTGTTATGTAATCTGTAAAATTTCAACATCTCTAATTTTAAAGGAGAACAAAAAATGAAAGTACGATTTTTTCAAGGCTTTACGTTGGTAGAATTACTCGTAGTGATTGCGATCATCGGTGTGTTAATCGCATTGCTGTTACCAGCCGTTCAAGCGGCTCGCGAGGCTGCAAGACGTGCGCAATGTACCAACAACTTTAAGCAAATTGGAGTCGGCGTCCACAATTTTCACGACGCCAAAAACGGTATTGTTCCGGCTGGTTTGGGACGATATCGTGCAACCGGGTACATCCTGCTCTTTCCGTTTCTTGAGCAAACTCCCATGTACGACTTACTGGATCGAAAAACAGAAGGATTTCACTATCAGTTCAACCAGGAAGTCTGGACAGATACCGCCAATGTTCACCATCTGTCCGATGAAGAACGTAAACAATTTTTCAGCGTAGGAATTTACCGGTGTCCCACACGCCGGTCTATCAACGCTGAACATGGCGTTTATGACTCTTCATATACTGCGGCTTCGGGAGATGAAAGAAACCGTATGGGACCGTGTAGTGATATTGCTATGGTTGTTTATCTAAACGAAGCGACCGCACCAACGGAGTTCGCAAGTTTAGGTTTGACTTATCATTTTTGGCGAACTATTTGGGGAGAAGCCGCTGATTTACCCGGAGTGGACAAACGAATGCAAACAACACGAAGTGCAATAAGAAACGCAACTCTGGCGGGTCAGGGAATGGGAGGTTCCACAAACTGGAGAAATTGGATACCAAGAGATACATTTTCGAGAGTTGAAGATGGACTTACTAATACTATCTTTTTCGGCGAAAAACATATTCATCCTAATAATCTTGGGAAAATGACGCCGGTTGTAACAACCAACAAGGATTATCAAGATTCACCATATTCTCATCCTGGAAGCGGAAGCGATGGCGATGCTTTTCCGTGGCGCGGTTTTTGTAATGGTGCAACATGTTACGGATTAGCCCGAAGACCCGATGAATATGAAAATTCATCACTTTATTCGATGTCATTTGGTAGTTGGCATCCTGGTATTTGCAATTTTTTATTGGGAGACGGTTCTGTTCGATCAATCAATAATACAACACCTGTTGGAACACATAACGATAAATCCGTTATGTTAAGGCTTGCTGATTGTATGGATGGTCAAGTTGTTTATGTCGAATAATCAAAACGTAAACAATCTAAAACAACGTCGGCATTTCATCGAAATGCCGACGTTATTTTTGTTTACGGACGGAAACGGAAACAACATCAACCATTGCGACCTTTACGGCGAAATGTTGGGTAAATTAGACCCCGCAAGGGGTCAGATTTAGTTGAGAGTTGATAGTTGAGAGTTGAGAGTTGAGAGTTTCGCAGGCGGAATTATTGCCAAAAGGTGATTAGTGATAGCCGAAAAGTGATTACCGATTGGTCAAAAACAAACACTTTTTGGTCAAAAGTAAACACTAAAAAGCCGGAAATTTGCCGTTTTTGCCCCAAAAACACGGGAAAAAGAGTAAAAACAGGTTGTAAGTCAGTTTTTTTAACCTTTTTTGTCCGCAGATGACCGCAGATGATTTTTAAATATAAAACGAAAAATTATCTGCTTCTATCTGCGTCATCTGCGGACACTTTTGAAAATAATCTGCGTTTATCTGCGTCATCTGCGGACGGTTTTAAAAACAATCGGCGGACTTGTTTGTGTTTTATTTTTGAACGGAAACAAATTGATTGAATTTACGAAAATCAGGAACTTGATCGCCTCTAAGTTGATAATCTTCCTTGAGCAATTTAGAAGCATAACTCGCCGAAATTCCGATACTTTCGCTGATTTTTTTAATCGACCAACCTTTCTCGCGATAAAGATCGGAAATCTTTTGACGCCGTTCATCACGGTAAGTTGTGTCCCTAAAATCAATGACAAATTCTTCAACAAAATCGTTCTCGTCACTTTCCTGATCAATTCCCGTTAATAACGATGCGATTTTTCCTGCACGAAACTGAAACGTTCCACGCAAAAAACATCGTTTTTGTTTTGGTATTTTGACCGGAATAACCGAAATCGGAATCTCCAATAAATTTCGCAACGTAATATTGGCACTTCCCACTGAACCCGTCAGTATCTTACTCAACTCGTCCAATTTGTCCAAAAGCCAATCACGTTTAGGAAACAAAATCACTTTGCTCGCCCGAACCTGAAGTTCACGTAAGTCAAGTTCAACCTGATGCAATTCGTCAATTCGCCTCTCAAGACGTTGACGAAGTTCCGGAATCGGAGTGTTCTCAATCTGGTCAACCAAATGATCGATTTTTTGACGTAACTCATTGATCCTGTGTTCTTTGGATTTTATTTTAACAGAAACACCGTCAAAACTTTGCAAAATTAAATTCTTGATCGCCGTGTAAATTGCGTTAATCCATAATTCATTCGTCAGAATTTTTTGAAAAATCTCCTGCAAAATCAGCCTTTCCGCCAACACACGCGGTAATTGTGTCCGGTTTTCACAGTTCATACCATGACGCCGGTTTTGACAAAAAATGTACAGGCTGTGTTTGCCGCCAACCTGATAAATTCCGCCGCAAATTCCACATTTTATCAAACCCGATAAAAGATATTTACTCTGACCGGAAATATATTTTTTAACCGTTTCATTTTTTTCTAAACGTGCCATTTTCCTGCATTTGAGTAAATGTTGCGCTTTGGCAAACTGATAATCGTCAATCAAGCGAAGTTCAGGAAATAACCGTGTGTGCCGTATAATTTCCTCCGGCGAAGATGGAAAACAACGAATCCGTCCTGTAACAGGATTACGTTCGGAACGTTTCTGCCCCCACGTCCAAATACCAAGATATTTTCTGTTCGATAAAATACGTTTCACAATAGAATGATGCCACAACGACGTCGTAGCACGATGGTCTTTGGGAATATTCAACCGCGTCAGTTCTTTCGCAATCCATTGAAGCGACCGGTTTTCGTTCACATACCAATCAAAAATCCGTTTCACCCAAACCGCCTTTTCGTCGTCAATGGCGTAACGTTTTTTAGGAGTTTGATTCCGTCCGCGAATACGAATATCTTTGACCGGTTCGGATTTATAACCGAAACATAAATCGCCCACCGAAAAACCTTGCAGAATATTTTCAATATGACCACGCCGAACCATTTTACTGAGATCACGAATATATTGTTCGTTTAATATATTTTTGATACCGGCAAGCAACTCCCAACCCGCATTGTTCGTGTCGCAACCGTCGTCAAGACCAATAATACGTATTTTCAGTACGTAAACAAGATGCATCATAACAGTTGACGCATAAACATGACTTCGCGCCAAACGGCTAAGACTTTCGACAATAAGAAGTTCAAATTTACCGTGCTCGGCAACCGTAAGCATTTGATCAAGACCGGGACGACAATTTTTCGTGCCGGAAATCGCTTCGTCCGTAAAACAATAGTTCTCGTGAATACGAAATCCATTTCTCTTTGCCCAATCTTGGGCTTTGCGTATCTGACCATCAATACTTGATATGTCCTGAAGATCAGATGAATAACGTGCGTAAACCGCCGCACAACCTTGTTGTGTGTGTTGACAAATCATAGTTTTCCTCGTTTGTTAGGGAATAACGTAACTTTGTAATTCCGTATTTACGCTGCAAATACATTTTCGCAACGAAATACGAAAAACGCCAAAACAAAATAAACAAGGCAAGAATTTGTAACCGTCTGTACTTCTTAACCGCAGAATATACTTCTCACATCTGACAATTCGATTTTCGTTTTTGGACAAAATTAACTGATTTTGACTGGATCAACAGAATTTTACAGGATTTTCAAATAGAATATTCTAAATGACATTTTCTAACAAAAACCGAATTTTCAAGTGTAATGAGAATATACGGAAATAAACATTCCACAAATTACACTGATACGATTATTAGCCTAATCTGCGGTAAAAAAATAAAATGGAACAGTTACGCGATTACTCCGCCTTGTTTTGATTTTGTTTACCATCTTTTGACGGCAGTTACGCCGCAATAAACTCAATAAACATTCACTAACAAAAACAAAATCGGAATCTCTGAATTTATTGACATATTGAATGAAATCGTTAAAATTGAACTTGTTGCGTTTGTTGTGTTTTTATTGTGATAAACTTGTCCGCAGATTACGCAGATAGACGCAGATGATTTTTTGATAATATGAAACAACAAAATATACAAAATTTTTTAACTTTAACTTTATTTTATTTCATATTTTCGTTATTTTATATTTCAAAAATTATCTGCGTCATCTGCGGACAATTTTGTATTCAAAAATAATTTGCATAATCTGCGGACTCATTTATTTACTCATTTATTTTCAGAAAGGAATTTTTATGATGAAAAACCTAATATTGTTGTTTGTTGCGTTTTTTCTGTTACTTTTATGTACTTCGCCGCAAACTGTTTTTGCAGATGCTGAGGCGAAGAACAATACGAAGGACAGTAAGGACAATATTGTTTTGAGTTTTTACGTATCGCCGGAAGGAAACGATTCCAACTCCGGAACAAAAGAAAAACCGTTCAAAACAATTGCCAAAGCCCAAGAAGCCCTGCGTAATACCAAAACAGAAAAAGAGGGCGATAAGGAAGTTCATTTACTTTCGGGAACATATTTTTTAACGGAGCCGTTACGATTTACACCGGAAGACGGCGGAACGGTTGATCCTGTTTATCGTCAGGTGTTTTACGAAGGTCACGGATCGGTGATTAACGGTGGCAGGCGTATTTCGGGATTTGTTCCGGCGGGTGAAGACGGATGTGTTGTAACGGATTTGCCGGAAGTTAAAGCCGGTAAATGGAATTTTCGTGACCTTTATGTCAATGATGTTCGTGCGGTTCGCGCCAGATTTCCGAACACCGGATTTTTTCGCGTCGATAAAACCGGAGAAGACCGCCGAACTCATTTCTTTTTCAAACCGGAAGAATTAAAATCAGTTGCGGATATTGATCAGGTAGAACTTGTTTTTTTGCACGATTGGTCAATCACTCGTACTCCGGTTCAATCAATTGATACGGAAAAAAACAAATTGACCGTGCCGTTACAAATAGGCGGAGACCTTCCTTTCTGGAACATTGACGGTTTTGAACCTCACGCCCGATATTTTCTCGAAAATTCAAGAGATTATCTTGATGTTGCCGGCGAATGGTTTTTAGATACGAAAGAAGGAAAACTCTATTACAAACTCAAAGAAGGTGAAACAGCGGATAATATTAACGTGATTGCTCCGGTTGCTTCACAACTAATTATTGTGGAAGGAACCGAGACGCGACCTGTAACAAATTTACATTTTTGTAATCTCGGATTTGCACACACTGCTTTTAATGAGAAATCAGAGAAAACATATTGGGGACGTCAAGCCGCCGGTTTTTGTGAACCGATTATGCGCAGCACTCCCAATGAACAGGGAAAAATGTTTGATTATCGTTTTGCGGAAGGAAATTGGTATGCGGCTCCGGCGGCGATTCAATGGGATTTCGCATCAAATTGTACAATGGATCAATGTACGTTTCGTCATTTCGGAGAGAACGGACTTTGGCTTGGCAAATCGTGTTGTGCTAATTTGATTCTAAACTGTTTGTTTGAAGACATTGGAGCGAATGCCGTAATGATTGGAACGCATGACAAAAATCACACGGCAAAATGCAACGTCATTTCTTTCAGCAAAGTGATCAAACCTGCTCAAACACTTTATGGGGCAGTGGGAATATGGATTGGTTTGACGGAAAATTCGACTGTTGACCGATGTGAGGTTTGTGAAGCACCTTATACTGGCGTTTCATTAGGTTGGGCATGGAATGACGAGTTGACTACGGCGAAGGAAAATATGGTTCTTGGTTGTCATTTACATCACTGTATGCTTCTTCTTTCTGACGGCGGAGCCATTTACACACTTGGGCGGCAACCCGGTTCGCGGCTTGGTTTCAATAGAATTCACGATATTCCGAACAATATCGGTCGTGCCGAGAGTAACGGAATGTTCCTTGACGAGGGTTCTACTGATTTTACGATTGATTTCAATCTTATTATTGATACATTTCAGCCGCCTCTTCGGTTTCATCGTGCCGGAAAAAATCTGGTGGAAAACAACTTCTTTTCCCGAAATGAAGAAAAACCGGCGTTGGTAACTTATAATAATACGCCCGAAGAAAATATTACTTTGAAACAAAATGAAACAGGAACCAAAGATAAAATCATTGACCTATTTCAAAACACCATTAAAAACAAAGTATTCGATTATCGTACAAGATAAAAAATCCTTTACGCCTAAAACTCAAAAAGTTGGCAACAGTGGGCGAAAAGATTTTCACCCACTGTTGCATCGGTGTATTCGCCGACTTGTCCCGGTTGACGGGCGGAATTAGAAACAACTTCAGCCGTTATCCGCCGCTGCCTGTCTTTTGAGTTCCAACATGACGGTAATCCATAATGTTCTACTGAATAATTACCCCAATTTAGCGATAACATTTTAACAATGACATTTTTTTGAGAGTATTTTATAAATGTGAAAAAATTTTTTTTAGACATATCAATTCGTGTTGATTCGTCATATTATTTTAAGAAAAATTTTCCATAACTATTGATAAAATAAAGAGATAAAACATCTTAGCAATGTGAGAAAATCAGGCATTTGACCGCGAATAAATGCGCAACAAAATTATTGAAAACGGCATAATTTTGATTTTTTCAAAAAAATCTTTTCCGTCCCCCTTTGACAGTTTTTGGGAAGGAGATATACTTTTCACTCATGATTGATTTGCGGTTATTACCTTGTTTGGGAGACAAAGAAAAAAATTCTGCGAACCCCGTTGACAAAATTAAAACCGTTTATAAAATTATGAATCCCGTTTGTGAAAAATGCCGAAAAACATTTGTGAGCAACGGATGATCTTTGACAATTAGGTAGAGCAAGAGTGGCATCTGCACTATAAAGAGTTCTTGTTGGTCGTAATTTGTTTAAAATTATGGACAACAGAAAAAAATTCTTATAGCGCGCTTAGTTAGGTAGATTTAATATATGTTCGTTACTGTCGTTGCAATGCAGCAACGACACTAGCCGCAAATATATTGATATTTTCCTAAAACCGGTAAGTAATTATTGTTGATTGGTTGTTATCAATTCAACAAGAAATAATTGTCGGTAAAAAAGGAGTATCGGATATTTGTGATCAAGCTAGAAAGGGCGCATGGGGGATGTCTTGGTATCAGAAGATTTTGAAGGGCGTTGAAGACTGCGATATGTCTGGGGGAGTTGTCAAACAAACATTGATCCCGGAATTCCCGAACTGGTATCGGCTGAATTCATAGGTCGATACAAGCAACACAGGGAACAGAAACATCTCAGTACCTGTTGGAAAAGAAAGAAAAATCGATTCCGTCAGTAGCGGCGAGCGAAAGCGGAAAAGCCCAAACCAGGAGGATTTTCCTCTTGGGGTTGTAGGGTCTCTCGCATGGGAGTTAAAAAGTTGCCGAATAGTAGAAACGGTTGGAAAGCCGTACCATAGAGGGTGATAGTCCCGTACACGAAATTCGCGCAGCCTCCCGAGAGATACCTGAGTAGGTCGGGTCACGTGAAACCCTGACTGAATCCGCGGAGACCATTCCGCAAGGCTAAATACTCTCTGATAACCGATAGTGAACCAGTAGAGCGATCGAAAGATGAAAAGAACCCTTATAAAGGGAGTGTCTATAGAATCTGAAACCATGTGCCTACAAGCGGTCGGAGCATAGTGATAAGCAATTATCCGTGTGACGGCGTGCCTTTTGCATAATGATCCGGCGAGTTGGCGTAAACGGCCCGGTTAAGAGTTTTCGACTCGAAGCCATAGGGAAACCAAGTCTGAATAGGGCGATTATGTCGTTTGTGCCAGACGCGAACCCCAGTGATCTACCCATGAGCAGGTTGAAGCGCGGGTTAAACTACGTGGAGGACCGAACCCACTTGGGTTGAAAACCGAGGGGATGACTTGTGGGGAGGAGTGAAAGTCTAATCAAACTGGGAGATAGCTCGTTCTCTTCGAAATAGCTTTAGGGCTAGCCTT